>JAJZRT010000656.1 GCA_021802595.1 Pseudomonadota bacterium | reverse complement strand
GCCGGCCAGCGGGCCCTGGATCGAGATGCCGCCGGAGCCATTCGTCATCGCCGCCTGCACGTAGCTGATCGCGGAGTAGGCGATCTTGTCGCGGGCGTTGACCGTCGTGCCTTCCATCTTGGTGAAACCGAGGCTGCCGCCCTTGTACGCGGCGTAGCGGTGGGTTTCGAGGAAGGCCGCGGCCTTCTCCTGGCCGGGGACGAATTTGACCCACTGGGTTTTGCCGCCAAACGGGATCTTCGTGTAGCTGGGATCGGACGGATCGCTGGTCTTGACGTCGACGATGTCGGCGGCGGTCGAGGTGTCGGCCAGCGCCTTGATCTCGTCGCTGGTGGCGTGGCCCAGGCGGATCCATTCGATGTCTGCCGAACCACCGTTGGCCGCGGTCTTCTGCAGCCACTTCGCCACGTACAGCGTGCCGGCGGACAGGTCGCGGGCGCGGTCGGCAACGAACATGAACAGGCCGCCGTTGGTGGCGTCGTCGCCCATCAGGACGGTGCGCTCGTCGGGCATCACTTCCACCAGTTCGTGCGAGATGCGGCCCATGCAGTAGTGCTTCTTGATGCTGCCGGTGCCGTTGGGGTGGACCGTCACTTCGGGCAGGTGGCCATAGTGGTAGGGGTTGGCGGCGCTCGCGTCGCCGTAGAGATTCTGGCTGAACGCCTTGAACGATGCGTTGCCGGCGATGGTGACCGCGTCGGGCTCGTATTCCTCGCTCGACAGGTGCGTGTTCCAGGGCGAGCGGCTCGCGCCGCAGGTGATCCACAGGCCATGCACGCCGCTGGTGTCGACGTTCGAATAGCTTTCCAGCGTCAGCTGGCCGGTGCGCTTGTCCTGGTCCAGCGCGAGTACCGCGATCGGCGAGGGCAGCTTGCCGTACATCGAATCGCCGGCAACGTTCTTCGTCGCATATTCGAACTGCACCACCGCGAAGATACGCTCGCAGCCGTGGCGGCGCGAACGCGCATGCTGCAGGGTGATCAGCGACATGCCGTCCGGGCAGTCGGAGAAGAACTGGCGCTGGTCGGGCGACGTCGTGTCGACGATGGGCGCGTTATTGATGTTGTAGTAGCCGCCGGCGAGGATCGTGCCGCCATCCGCGCACGGCACCTTGTCGCCGGTCAGGAAGAAGGTCTCGTAGCCCAGCGTGTAGGTCTCGGCATGGCGGCCGATGGTTTTCGTCAGGGTCGAGGCGACATAGGTCTCGGCCATCTGCGCCGGGTTGGCCAGCGACGGGGCCGGCATGGCGCCGAACTGGTAGCGGACCGGTCCGCGCATCGGCATGGCTTCGGCCACGAGCGGCAGGCCGGCCAGCGACGAGGCCAGGGGCAGCATCGGCATGCCGGTAAGCAGTTGCAGCGCACGGCGGCGCGAAAGGGAAACGGTATCGGACATGAAGATTCTCCAGAAAGGCTTGTTGAAACCGGTCGCCAGAGGCCGGCCACCGGGAACGCTGGCAATCTAGCAAGCCGCCATGACGGGCAGATTACGCGGGCATGATCCTTCCGGGAAATCCGAACGCTGGCGGCGGCAGGTCGGAATGCCCCGGTGAAGGGCTGGCGTGCGGCCCCATGCCTCGCCGGCCGCTTCCCATAGCGGCTGGACACGAAATCCAGGGTCTGGACCCGGACAGACAGGGGGTAATCCGCTCCGCCATTTTCCTTGCCTTGTCTTGGCCCTACTTCCCGCAGGCTTGAAAATTCCCCACATCACATCAAAATACAGCCAGTAATCTAGGCTTATTCCGGCTATGGCAACGAAGCGAGAAGGCACTACCCTACTGGAACCGTCCGCGGCGAAGGTCAAGCCGCCGCCCCTGTACAAGGTGCTGCTGCTGAACGACGACTACACCCCGATGGAATTCGTGGTGCTGGTCCTCAAGAAGTTTTTTGGCATCGACCAAGAACGGGCGACACAAATCATGCTCAAAGTGCATACTGAGGGCGTTGGCGTGTGTGGGGTCTATCCGAGGGATATCGCCCACACCAAGGTGGAGCAGGTTGTGGATTTCGCGCGGCAGCATCAGCATCCGCTGCAATGTACGATGGAGGAAAGTTAGATGATCGCCCAGGAACTCGAAGTCACACTGCACATGGCCTTCATGGACGCGCGGCAGAAGCGCCACGAATTCATTTCGGTGGAGCACCTGCTGATGGCGATGCTGGACAATCCGTCGGCCGCCGAGGTGCTGCGCGCCTGTGGCGCCAACATCGACACGATGCGCGACCAGCTCGGCAAGTTCATCGATGAGCACACCCCCAAGGTGGCGGGCGAGGGCGAGGTCGACACCCAGCCGACGCTCGGTTTCCAGCGTGTGATCCAGCGCGCCATCCTGCATGTCCAGTCGTCCGGCAAGAAGGAGGTGACCGGCGCCAACGTCCTGGTGGCGGTATTCGGCGAAAAGGATTCGCATGCGGTGTATTTCCTGACCCAGCAGGGCGTGACGCGGCTCGATATCGTCAACTTCATCTCCCACGGCATCACCAAGACGCCGCAGAGCGAGCCGGCCCGGCCGGAAGAAGCCGCGGAAACCAACGCCGAGGCGCCGGCCAGTTCCCCGCTCGACAGCTTTGCGCAGAACCTCAATGCCCAGGCGCTGGCGGGCAAGATCGACCCGCTGATCGGGCGCGACCAGGAACTGGAGCGCGTGATCCAGACGCTGTGCCGCCGCCGCAAGAACAACCCGCTGCTGGTGGGCGAGGCGGGCGTGGGCAAGACCGCGATTGCCGAGGGCCTGGCGCGCCGCATCGTCGAAAGTTCGGTGCCCGACATCCTGGCGCAGAGCACGGTCTATGCGCTCGACATGGGCGCCTTGCTGGCCGGCACCAAGTACCGCGGCGATTTCGAGCAGCGCCTCAAGGGGGTGCTGAAGCAGCTGTCGGACAACCCCAAGGCGATCCTCTTCATCGACGAGATCCATACCCTGATCGGCGCCGGCGCGGCGTCGGGCGGCACGCTCGACGCCTCCAACCTGCTCAAGCCGGCGTTGTCGTCGGGCCAGCTGCGCTGTATCGGTGCGACCACGTACACCGAATATCGCGGCATTTTCGAGAAAGATCACGCCTTGTCGCGGCGCTTCCAGAAGGTCGACGTACCCGAGCCGTCGGTCAACGAAACCGTGGCGATCCTGCGCGGCCTGAAGTCGCGCTTCGAGGACCATCACGGTGTGAAATATACGGCGGCGGCGCTCTCCACCGCGGCGCAGCTGTCGGCGCGCTACATCAACGACCGCCACCTGCCCGACAAGGCGATCGACGTCATCGACGAGGCGGGCGCGGCGCAGCGCATCCTGCCGAAGTCGAAGCAGAAGCGCGTCATCACGCCGAAGGAGATCGAGGACATCATCGCCAAGATCGCGCGGATTCCGCCCAAGACGGTCTCGGCCGACGACAAGAACTCGCTGAAGACGCTCGACCGCGACCTCAAGGCCGTGGTGTATGGCCAGAATGCGGCGATCGATGC
>JAJZRT010000655.1 GCA_021802595.1 Pseudomonadota bacterium | reverse complement strand
GCACGCAGTCGGCGAAGTCACCTTCACCGGCCTGCACGGCGCCAACCGGCTGGCCTCCAACTCGCTGCTCGAATGCCTGGTATTCGGCCATGCCGCTGCGCGTGACATCCTGGCCACGCCGCCGGCACCCGCGCTCGACCTGCCGGGTTGGGACGCCTCGCGCGTCACCGATCCGGACGAGGAAGTGGTGATCTCGCACAACTGGGACGAACTGCGCCGCTTCATGTGGGATTACGTCGGGATCGTGCGCACCAACAAGCGGCTGACGCGCGCGGCGCACCGCATCCGCCTGCTGCGGGCCGAAATCGACGAGTTCTACCGTCATTTCCGCGTCAGCAACGACCTCATCGAGCTGCGCAATCTGGTGCAAAGCGCCGACCTCATCATCCGCTCGGCCCAGTTGCGGCAGGAAAGCCGCGGCCTGCACTACAGCCGCGACTATCCCGAGACGCTGCCGATCGCCGGCAACACGGTGCTCAACCCGCGTCCGGGGACGCTCTGTCCGAGCGTGTGCGGCGTGTCCAGCGAAGCGACACCCTGAGACGGCGCAGGTCGTCGGCGGCCGCGCTGTCGGGCAACAGGGTCAGGGTTCGCACCTTGCCTGCCATCCGGTAGCGCAGCACGATCAACGCGGTGGAGGCGAAGCTGTCACCGAGGATTTCGGCATCGCACCACTCGTCATCCAGGCTCTGCAGCCGGCCGTCGGCCGCAATACGCAGGCGGGCCAGCGGTCGCGCCTGCCGCCACCCCCACCCAACCAGACCCGCGACCGCCATTCCCAGCGTTAGCTGCAGGGGACCCGGCAGCGCGGCGAGCATCACGGCGGCCAGCGCCAGCAGCAGCATGCCCGCCAGCAACAGCCCCAACCGGCGTGAGGGTTTGAGCTCAATCTCGCGCATCAGCGTGTACACTTTTGGCCTTCATTGCATCCCTTTTGACTGGACCGTATCGTGATCGATTTCTGGAAAACCTTTCTGCAATCCCAAGGCGCGGCAATCGAAGACGGCACGGTGCTGCACTATGGCGACCCCGCCGCCGAACGCACGGCTGCCACGGACGGCACCATTGTGGCGGATTTGTCGCAGCTCGGCGTGATCGCGCTGCGCGGAGAAGACACCGCCACCTTCCTGCAGGGCCAGCTCACCAACGACGTGCGGACGCTGCATGCCGACGGCGCGCAATGGAGCGGCTATTGCAGCCCCAAGGGCCGCCTGCTCGGCAATTTCCTGATGTGGCGGCAGGGCGAGGACTATTGCCTGCAACTCTCGGGCGACATTCTTCCCGGCGTGCTGAAGCGGCTGTCCATGTTCATCATGCGCGCCAAGGTGCAGGGGCGCGATGCCAGCGTCGAAAACGTGCGCTTGGCGGTGGCTGGCAAGCAGGCGCTGGCGGCGGTGACCGCCGCGATGGGCGCCGTGCCGGATACCGCGATGCACGCGATCGCCGGCGAGGCCGGCCAGGTGATCCGCGTCGGCGACGACAAGTTCGTGCTGTCGATCGCGCCCGAACGTGCCGCCGCCGTGTGGCTGGCGCTGCGCGAGTCGGCCACCCCGGTCGGCGCCCCGGTGTGGGACTGGCTGCGGCTCAACGCCGGCATTCCGATGATCGTCGCCGCGACGCAAGAGCAATTCGTGCCGCAGATGGTCAACCTCGAAGTCATCGGCGGAGTCAGTTTCCAGAAGGGCTGTTACCCGGGCCAGGAAATCGTCGCGCGCAGCCAGTATCTGGGCAAGCTCAAGCGCCGCATGTTCCTGGCGCATGTGGACGCCGAAGCCGCACCGGGCGACCCTTTATACAGCCCCGACATGGCCGGCCAGGCCACCGGCACCGTGGTCAATGCAGCGCCAGCGCCGACCGGTGGCTTCGACGTGCTGGCCGTCGCCCAGGTCGAAAGCGCGACCACGCAGACGCTGCACCTGAAAGCCGCCGACGGCGCGGCCTTGTCCCTGAAGCCCCTGCCCTACGCGCTGCCCGAATAGGTGAAGTACGCCTATGTCTATTACCGCATCGATCCGCTGCAGGCCGGCCTGGCTGCTGCCCGCATCGATGCGCTGCTGGAGACGATGGCCATGCATTGCAGCCAGCCGCCGCGGCGGCTGAGCCGCTGCGACGATACGGCGACGTGGATGGAGACTTACGAGGGTATTGCCGACTTTGCGGCATTTGCCGCGGCCTTGAACTCGGCTGTCCAAGCGGTCGGCTGCGCGACATTCACCCAGGCCGAACGCCATCTGGAATGTTTCTTCCCGGGCTGACACGCGCCCATTAAAGAAAAATGGCTCGCTTCGCTTTCAGGCGATCTCTTCGACCGGGACGCGTGGAGCCAGGGCGCACAGCAGTTCATAACTGCTAGTGCCGGCGGCTGCGGCCACCACCTCCACCGGCAGCCCCTCTCCCCACAGCACCACCGGGCTGCCGACGCCGGCATCGGCGCACTCGGTAAGGTCCACGCACAGCATGTCCATTGACACCCGACCCAGGGTTCGGCTGACACGAGCGTTGACCAGCACCGGCGTGCCCGTCGGCGCGTGACGCGGATAACCGTCCGCATAGCCGCAGGCCACCACGCCCACCCGCATCGCGCGTTCGGCGCGAAACAGCTGGCCGTAACCCACCCCCTCGCCTGCCTGCAGGGTCTGCACGCTGATGATCTCCGATTGCAGGGTCATTGCCGGCCGCAGCCCCAATTGCTCGGCCGGCACCTCGGCAAAGGGCGACGCGCCGTACAGCATGATGCCAGGGCGCACCCAGGCGCCCTGGGTCTCCGGATAACGCAGCAGCGCCGCCGAATTGGCGCTGCTCCACGTCAGGCCGTGGTCGGCCATTTCGTGTAGAAACGGCTGCAACTGCCAATCCACCCCCGCGGCCTCGTCTGCCTGGGCAAAGTGGGTCATCAGCGTGATGCCGGCCACCCCGGGCAGGCTGCGCACCCGCGCGACGACGGCGGCGTGATCGGCGAGCGGAAACCCCAGCCGGTGCATGCCGCTGTCGAACTTGAGGAAGACCTGAAGCGGGCGGGCAGACGGCTGCTGCTGCAACCAGTCGAGATGCGCCGCATGGTGCAGCACAGGCCACAGGTCCAGTTCCGCGCAGGTGGCGATCTCATCCGCGCCAAATATCCCTTCCAGCAGCAGAATCGGCTTCCCCACCCCCATCAGGCGCAGGTTGGCGGCCTCCTCCAGCGTTAATACGGCGAAGCCGTCCGCTGCCCCCAAGGCGCGCAGCGCGCGCGACAATCCGTGGCCATAGGCGTTGGCCTTGACCACCGCAAACACGCAGGCCGTCCCCGCATGGCTGCGCGCCACGCGCAGGTTGTGCGCCATCGCACCGATGGAAATGCGCGCTTTGATTGGGCGCATCTGGATTAGTAGGAGCCTGGCTGAGCCAGTGTCTCGAAGCGCGTGTATTCGCCGACGAAAGCCAGCCGCACCGTGCCGATGGGGCCGTTGCGCTGCTTGCTGATGATGAT
>JAJZRT010000654.1 GCA_021802595.1 Pseudomonadota bacterium | reverse complement strand
CCGTTCCATGGCAGGACGCTTATCGAATCGACTTCAGCTGCTGCACGCGCGCTTCGGCCTGGGCGCGGTCGTAGCGGTGCGCGCCGCCGTCTGCGAGGGCTTTCTCGTAATACGTCAGCGCGCTGGGGTACTGTTGCAGCTGGTCGAGGCTGACCGCCAGGTTGAAGGCGTAATCGGCATTGCCGGGCGCGCCCCGATACGCTTCGAAGTAGGCGGACTGGGCGTCGTTCCAGCGTCCCTGGCCGGCGTAGAGATTGCCGAGGGTCTGGTAGAGCTCGGGGCTGGGCGCGCGGTCGATCAGGGTTTTCAGGCGGCTCTCGGTGGCCTGACTGTCGGTGTTGCCCAGCAGGTCGAGCAGGGCGCCCTGCGCCGTGGCATTGCGGGGATCGAGGTCGAGCACCTGGCGATAGAAGCGCTGGGCGTCTGCGTCGCGGTTTTGCGCGCTCGCGATCGCTGCCAGCCCCAGTAGCGCATCCACGTTGGGTCCGCGGGCGGCAGCCTGGGCGTAGAGCCGTTGCGCCTCGGCCAGGGCGCCGCGCTGGTAGGCGGCGTAGGCCTGGGTGAGCAGATTCGTCTGGGGGTCGGGCTGGAACACGGGCAGGGTGGTCGTCAGCGCGGGGCGGGCTGGCGGGGCGGCATGGCGCGTGCTGCCGGCAGGCGGTGCAACGGGCCGGGCCGGCACATGGGCGGTGATGGCAGCAGGCTCGGGCTTGCGCATGGGCTCGGCAGGTGCTGGTTGCGGCAGGGCAGGGAGCGGCAGGGCAGGGAGCGGCGCGGCAGGCGGGGCGACGTGGGCCATGGCCGGCGGCGGTGGCAGGGGGGCCGGCGGCTGCAGGGCGAAGTAGAGGTAGATCCCGTAGCCCAGCGCGATCAGGACGGCCAGCAGGGCGGTCAGCGGGACCAGCGAAAGCTGCGGCATGCGCAGCCGGGGCGCCGGGCTCGCGCCGGGGACGGACTCGCCGTTGCCGAACAGCAGGCCGGGCGGTTCGACCCATTCGCGCGCCTTCGCGGTGCCGGGCGGGGCCGGCTCCAGTTCGAGGTCGCCCTCGACCCGGCTGCCGGAATCAGACCTGTCCGCGCCAAGTCGCGCGGGATTCGCGGATTCGGCCTGTTTCAGGGCTTTGAGCAGCAGGCTCAAGGGTGGCTCCGGGCGCTGTCGGGGAGCAGCCGCTGGAACTGGCGAAGCTCGTCGCTATCCAGCGTGGGGCTGGATACCACGGTGGGCCGCAGGAAGATCACCAGTTCGGTCTGGCTGTTCTTGCGCTCGTGCTGGCCGAAGACGGCGCCGATGCCCTCGGGACGGGACAGGACCGGCAGGCCGTCGCGGGCGTTGTCCGTGTCGTCCTGGATCAGGCCGCCGAGCACCACGGTCTGGCCGCTGCGCACCTGCAGCAGCGATTCCATTTCGCGCACCTGGATGATGGGGATCTTGTTGGGGACGGTGGCGGGAATGCTGGGGTTCGGATCGGTCGCGTCGCCCACCTTGCGCGAAATGGTGGGGCGCACCGTGAGCGATACCATGCCGTTTTCATTGATCTGCGGCAGAACCGACATAACCACGCCGACCGGCACGGTATGGGCCGTGGTCGTGAAGGTGGCGGGCTGGAGCACGGAACCCGAGGATGAGAGCGTTCCCTGCTGCGCCTGGACGGAAAAATAAACCAGGTTGTCGACGACCTTGAGCAGGGCGGTCTGGTTGTTCAGCGCCATCAGCTTCGGGCTCGACAGCACCTTGGTCTTGCCGAAGGATTCGAGCAGGTCGATGGCAGCGCTGAAGCCGTTCTTGCCGGTATTCGTATAGGTGGCCTGGATGAAGGGCGAGAGCGAGCCCGCCAGCGCATTGGCACCGCCGCCGACCGTATTGATCGACCAGCCGGTGGCGCCAGACAGGGCCTTCGACCAGTCGATGCCGGCGCGGTACTGGTCCTTGAGCGTGACTTCGACGATGGTTGCCTCGATCAGCACCTGGCGCTGGGCGGACTGCATGACGCGGTCGAGATACTGCTGCACCAGTTCCTGCTGCCTGGAGGTGCCCAGCACGGTCACGGTACCGGCGACCGGGTTGACCGCCACGTCGTATTTGCCTTCGCCTGCCGGCTGGTTGGCAAACGCGGCGGTGTACAGGTTGGCGGCGCCCGGGCCGGCCTTGCTGGCAGCCTCGGCCTGCGAGACCCGTTCGGCGCGTTCGGCCTTTTCCGCATCCAGCTGGGCGGCCCGCTCTGCGGTGCTCTGGGTGACCGCGCGCGTGCCGGCGAGGATGGTGCGGATATTGTCGGCCAGCACGGTCCACAGATCGTTGTTCGACTGGCTGGAGACGGTGGTGGTGGAAGAGTTGCCCGTGCCGGTTGTGGCGGAGACATTGCCCGTTCCCGTGCCGATGCCACCGCCGGTGCTGGCGATCTGCGCCGCCACGCCGACGCTGGAGGTCGTGTTGCGGGCGACGTTGACGTAGTTGACCGTGTAGGTCTTGGCGTAGGGGGTGTCGGGCATGATCGACACCGTGCGGCCGTTCATTTCGTAGCGGAGGTCGGCCTGCCGCGCGATGCGGTCGAGGATGGCGGGCAAGGGTTCCTGCACGGCATTGAGCGAGACGTTTCCGGAGATGCCCGGATACAGGTCGATGTTGTACTGGGTGTCGCGGGCGATGGAAAACAGCAGGTCCTTCACCGGCACGTCGTTGACCACGACGGTATAGGTCGGCACCGGCGCGCGCGGCTTGGGCGGGGACAGCGCAGGCACGGCCTTGACGGGCGCAGGGGGCGGGCTGGCCGGGACGGCTGCGAGGGCAGGCCGGGAGATGTGATCCGGGGAGGTGTCAAACGCCCGCGGGGGTACGCAGCCGCTCGCCAGCACCAGGCTGGACAGCGCCAGGCCCGTCAATACGGAGCGTTTCAACACGGCATTATCCATCCTCATCCAGTAGGCAAGACTACGCTGCGCATTTTGCCGACCGTGCGCAGAAACGGTACGCCTGTGGACGTGGCGGGCAAGGTGCGCAATGCCGCCTCGGCTGCGTCACGGTTGGGGAATTCTCCCGCCAGGATCATCCAGGCTGGGGCACCCCGACTCAGACCATGCAGCACCCGCACCGGCTGCGGCGTGGCGGCGTTCAAACCACCCAATAATACGGCTGCCTGCGCGGCTTCTTTAGCCGAGGCGATCTGGATCACGTGGGTGTCGGGGGCGGCGATGGCAAGCCAGCGCTGGGTTTGCCGCGCGAGTTCGGTCACGCGGGCAACGGATGGGGGGGCGGGCAATGGGCGCGCGCTGGCGGCCTGAGGCGGCCAGGCCGGTGTCGACGACGTCTTCTGCCAGGCGACCAATCCCAGCAGGCCGAGTCCGGCAGCGACGCCGGCACTCAGCCATGCCCAGCGTTGCCACCGGGGGCGGCGGACGGGCTGCCCGGACGACTGGATTTCGGCATCGCCTGCTGCGGCATCCAGGTGCGCCGGGGTGAGTGTATGCGTCTGG
>JAJZRT010000653.1 GCA_021802595.1 Pseudomonadota bacterium | reverse complement strand
CACGAGCAGATCCTTGAGTTCCATCTTGCCGGTGGCGACCCCGAGATAGCCCAGGGCGTCCGTGTAGCGCTTGAGGTCGAGCAAGGAGAAGCCCTGGCGAATCTGCACCAGTTCGGGGTGCTGGAGGTACTCGGGCCGGTTCATCAGGGCGACGGCGACCTCCTTCTCGGTCACCGGTTCGCCATACTGATAGCGCAGCAGGGTGGCGAGCGCGGCTGCGCCACAACTCAAGTCCCATTCCTGGATGACCACATGCGCACGCCGCGTTTCAAACAGCGACGTGACCACGCGTTCCTGGGCCTGGGCGGCGGAGGAGAGGGCCAACAACACAATCGCATAACCGGCACAGACGCCCCGGCCAGCCATGAATGAAACCATGTATGAGCCCTTTCGCTTCAAGACGGATTTCTACCTCCGCAGTATTCACGGAACAAGGGGAAAGGCTGCAGGCATTCTGCAAACTTTGATTCGTGTCGTGCTTTGGTGGCCGCTTTAAATTGATCCTAGTGTCGTGTTCTGGAAAGATCAATTCCGCTATGTCTGGCGGTTTCCGGGAAAAATCAAGCGGGGCCGGCGACGGGTTATCGCCGGCCCTGCTTGTGTGCCCGCCTGGCAGGTCGTGTCAGGCAGGCACAACTGCGGCAACTCGCTAGTATGAGAGCGACGGTCCGGCGAATGAGCCGAATGCCATCGTCGCGCTGCCGCTCATCGACACCGGGCCGTATTGCCGGTTCATGCCGATCGAGTAGCTCATGACTTCGGTGCCCGGGACCGTGGCCGACGTCGTGGCCGACGTGCCGGTGGCCGCGCCGGGGCCAAGCGCCGTCGCAGAGCCTACCGCCTCGCTTCCCGCGGCATAGCCTGCCAGCGTCGGGTTTCCGTTCAGGGTGGTCATGGTGTTGACCGCGTTGGCGGATGTCCCGGTCATGACGAAGGCGCCGCCGGCCAATGCCAGGGCCCCCCCGGTTGCGTACCCCGCAGTCACCGCATCCATTTGCGCTGGCCCGAGAACCACTGGCGCGGCCCTGACCACCGGCATCGCGCCGTACAGGATTGTCAGCGCGAAAAGTGGGTACATCATCTTGTTGGTCCGTATCATGTTTTTCTCCTTATGGGTGTGGTGTTTATCGGGAACGTACGCCCCATGCAAGGCACCGGGGCGTACCTGTTCATCCACTTACCCCATTAAGGAAGCGACGCGGAAGCCACCGCACTGCTCGCCGCTGCTGCCGGGAAGAAGACCGACGCACCGATCGCACCGCTGACAGCCGACGCCGAGGCAAAACCGGGGGCGACCGCTATCGTCGAGGTAGCTGCTTGGGTGGTCGAGATGAGATCGCCAAAGGCGGCCGCCAAAGCCGCTGCTCCGGCCGTGGCACCGGCGCTGACCTGGTCCATTTGTGCATCGGACAAGGCGACAGGCTCGGCATTGGCGACGCCCGCAGCCGCGAGCAGAACACCTGCAACAATCGTGGAAGTAATGGTTTTCATTTTACGCTCCTAACTCAATTGGGTTAATCAATCAGATCTGCAATGTGGCTGCCGTTACATCGCTGAAGACGCGGACAACGCGGCCGACAACGAGCCGACTCCGTTGATCGTGGTCACCTCGGCGTGATAGGTGAACAGGACCGCAGTCTGGGCCACTGCCGCAGTGTAGGTGGCTACGGTGTGACCCACGGCCGTGGCCAGAGCCTGAGCATCGGCGATGCCGCCGGCCGTCACGCCGTCCATCTGCGCATCGCTCAGTTGCATCGGCTCTGCCGCAAAGACCAGGCTGGACATTGCTACAAGAGGAACTCCCACAAGGGCGGTTACCAGTTTTTTTGTGTTCATTTGAATCTCCTGAAAAGAGTAATGAATGATTGAAACGGTTTGGTGCCTCAGACTTTGTTGCTCTGGGCCCAACCACAGCGTAGCGATCCACCAAGGTTAAATAAGTGGGAAATTTCGATAGAAAAGGCGCAGGCAATGCCCCGTTCTATGAGTTTTTTGAATCAGAATGGCAAACAGGCGCGCACGGGTAATCGTGCGGGATGACGGCTCGGACGACCCGGACAATCAGTTGGAAAAATGTTCAGCCGTTCTGCTGGCTGGAAGCCTCGCGTTATCAGGCTACCGGGGGAACCGCAGTAGGGCTGGCAATCGCCCGTCCGTGGCGGAATCGAAGGCTCGGAGTTGGTTCTGGCTAACCGCGCGTAGCGCGGTTCGGGTGGTGCTGGAAATTCGGCGTTAGGGTGTCAGGCGCAATGCACGGGCGTACGGCGCAGCACCCGGAATTCGACGAACAGCAGGGTCAGGCTGAACATCGACATGCGGCAGGTGCTGCCGCTGAAGAATCCCAGCGGCGAGCGGGACAGATTGATGCTCACGCTGGTGGCTCGACCGACTTGCATCAGACAGCAGGCTGGCGGGCGAACAGGGAGAACTGCACGAACAGCAGCGACAGGCTGGTGAGGCTCATGCGTTCGGTCTGGCCGTGAAACCAGGCGAAGGGCGAGGAGCTGAGTTCGAGAACCAGTTGGTTTTGGCCGAATTGCAGTTTCATGATGTGCTCCTTGGTTGGGTTGCTTGCCTGAATACTTGCAACGCCTGTGCCACCGCCGAGATTGCCGCCAGTGGCGAACAAATTTCCAATAAAACAATAGGTTGAAAAGTTTGCTCCGCGGGCCCGTAGACGCGATGGGGCGCAGAATGACGGAAAACCGTCATTCCGTGTCGAAGCGTTAAACAGCTGCCATGCGGAGCAGGGGGACGGACGGGGGGCAGGGTAGAATCCGGCTTTCGATTCGGGCGGCGCGTGTCCTGCGTGCCGCATCCTCTGCATGATCATCCTCAAGAATCTCAGCCTGCGGCGCAGCGCCAAGGTGCTGCTCGACAACGCCTCGGTGGCGATCAACCCTGGTGAAAAGGTCGGTCTCGTCGGCCGCAACGGCGCCGGAAAATCCAGCCTGTTCGCGCTGCTGAATGGCAGTCTGCACGAGGACAAGGGCGACTTTTCCATGCCATCGCAGTGGCGCATGGCACAGGTGGCGCAGGACATGCCGGAAACGTCCGAAACCGCGACCGACTTCGTGATCGCCGGCGACACCCTGTTGGCTGCGGCGCAGGCCGAAGTGGCCGCCGCCGAGGCCAGCGACGATGGCGAGCGCATGGCGCACGCTTACATGGCGCTGCACGACGCCGGCGCCCACGACGCACAGTCGCGCGCGCAGGCGCTGATCCTCGGCCTGGGTTTCCAGGTGCGCGAACTGGATCGGCCGGTCAACAGCTTTTCCGGCGGCTGGCGGATGCGGCTGCAACTGGCGCGCGCGCTGATGTGTCCGTCCGATCTCTTGCTGCTCGACGAACCGACCAACCACCTGGATCTGGACGCGCTGGTGTGGCTGGAGGCCTGGCTGAAGAAGTACCCCGGCACGCTGCTGGTAATCAGCCACGACCGCGAATTTCTCGATGCGGTGACAGATCGGA
>JAJZRT010000652.1 GCA_021802595.1 Pseudomonadota bacterium | reverse complement strand
GACCACCTCGCCCTCGCCCTCTGGGGCGCCTACGAACTGCGCGAATTCTGGCTCGACCGCGGCCAGGCCCCGCGTCACTGAGCCCCAGAATGAAACTCGTCCTGTTCGATCTCGACAACACCCTGCTCGCCGGCGACTCCGACTACGAGTGGGGGCAGTTCCTCATCGCCAAGGGCGCGGTCGACGGTCCCCATTACGAAGCCAAGAACCGCGCCTTCTACGAGGACTACAAGGCCGGGGTGCTCGACATCTACGCCTTCCTCGCGTTTGCCCTGCGTCCGCTGGCCACCCACCCGCGCGCGCTGCTCGATGCCTGGCGCGCCGAATATATGGAGACGCGCGTCAAGCCGATGATCCCCCAGGCCGCGCGCGACCTAGTGAAGAAGCACCTCGACCAGGCCGACCTGGTTGCCGTCATCACCGCCACCAACAGCTACGTCACCAGCCCGATCGCGAGGGAATTCGGCATCCCCCACCTGATCGCCACCGATCCAGAGGAAATCGACGGCCGTTTCACCGGCGAAGTCGCCGGCACCCCGTGCTTTCGCGAGGGCAAGGTGGTCCGTCTGGAGCACTTTCTCGAAGCCCACGGCACCCGGCTCGACTGCCTCGATACCAGCTGGTTCTACAGCGACTCGCACAACGACCTGCCGCTGCTGGAAAAGGTCCGCCACCCGGTCGCGGTCGACCCCGACCCCACCCTGCTTGCCCATGCCGAGGCGCAGGGCTGGCCGGTGATTTCATTGCGTCACTAATATTGCAGATAATGCAGGCTGCTTTTTTGGATCGATCGCCCATGTCCACCCCCACCACCCTCGCCGAAAGTGTTACCAAACAGCGCGAAGCGCTGGCCGACCTGCTGCGCGAGCCGCTGGCGCTGGCCGCCGAGGCGTGCAGCCGGGCCTGGCCCAGCCGCGCCGGCCTCAATGCCGCGCTGACGCATGCACTGACGACCATGCCCGCGTGCAAGTATCTGTATGCGCTGGACACCCGCGCGATCCAGCTCTCCGACAACATCAGCCGCGAGGGCCTGGTCGAGACGGATTACGGGCGCGACCGCTCCGACCGCCCCTACATGCGCGAGGCGGTGCCGAACCAGGGCTTTCTGCTGACCCAGGCCTACATCAGCCTGCGCGCCAAGCGGCCGTCACTGACCGCGATCCAGATCGTGCGCGACGACGACGGCCAGGTGCTCGGCTTCGTCGGCGCCGACTTCGACCTGCGCGACCTGCCGATCACCGGCAAGCTGTACGACGAGCCCACCTACTGGCGGCAGATCAAGGGCGACCCGGCAATCCGCGGCGCGGTCTTCCACCAGACCCGCGTCGACAGCCAGATGGACCTCCATCTCGACACCGTATTGGGGGTGATGGAAGAGCTGATGGCCGACCACGGCATCTTCCACGGCAAGCTGCATTTTTCCAGCAGCCGCGCCACCGTGTGGCTGGTCGACGACCCCTACCGCTACCGCCTGCTCGACATCGACGCGCTGACCGATCCCGACACCTGCCTGATCTATCCGCACCACGAATACCCGGCCGACGCCGTGGTGCCGCGCGACCGGATCCGCCCGGTGCTCGACAGCCTGCGCCTGCTGCGCTTCATGGACGAGACGTTTTATCTGCGCGCCGGCTCGCTCAATATCTTCAACGGCATGGTCGGCCTCACCTTCTCGTGCGACGGCTCGCACTACCTGCCGTGGGACGAATTCCTCAGCAAAGGCTACGATTTCTGGGCGTCAGGCAATCTGACAGGGCAGAATCGTCCGGTCTGAGCAGCGCCCAGGAAAAACGCTGCACCACGCCGGATCGCCCGGTTCCGGGCAGGTGCGTCGCCTCTCAGAATGTCAATCTGAGGCTTCTTCCTTCTTTACCCGCGGATGCATCCGGATTGTGGCGGGCGCTTTTTTGCCGGGGCGACTGCGGTTTACCAAGGACTCCAGCGTCACGCCATCCAATACGCCCAGGTAGGCGGCCGTGGCCGAGCTCAGCACGTCCTTGAGTGCACAAGCGGGCGAATACAGACAGGTGTTGCCGGACGGGTCGAAGCATTCTGCCATGTGAAAATCGGTTTCGGTATTGCGTACCACTTCTCCGATATTGATTTCGGCCGGCTCGTGGTTCAAGCGCAGGCCACCATTACGGCCGCGTACGGTTTCGACCATGCCGGACACGCCCAGTTGGTGCACAACCTTCATCAGATGGTTTTTCGAAATGCCATGCACGTCGGCAATTTCGGAAATCGTCACCAGCCGATCGCGGTGGGTGGCGAGATACATCAGCGTCCGCAGCGCATAGTCGGTATACGCGGTGAGTCTCATGATGGCGTCATCCTCAGGCAAATGAACCGAGCCATAAGCTGGCAGGTTCGCTCGCGGGAAATCAAATAAACATTATAGATCTTTAAATATCGGCTCTTGCGGCCGGTGGTTTGCTCGTCTCATCGATATAAAAAGACCTCAAGATGATTTTATTTGCGCCCGACAATACATGCATGTAAAGTACATCTTTAAGAGCGTTTACTTTTCATCCACCCAACCTCATCAAGAAGGAAATTTGCAATGAAATCCACGCGCAAACTCTGGACCTGGCTGGCCATTATCTGTGTGCTCTCCTTCGCCGTTCTCGGCTGGGTCGGCACCGAGATTTACGTCAAGGCCCCGCCCATCCCGCAAAAAGTCGTCAGCGCCAACGGCGACGTGTTGTATACGGCAGACCAGGTTCAGCACGGCCAGCAGGCCTGGCTGTCGGCCGGTGGTCAGCAACTCGGTTCGGTCTGGGGCCACGGCAGCTACCTGGCGCCGGACTGGTCAGCCGACTGGCTGCACCGCGAAGCCCTCGCACTGCGTGATATTTGGACGCAGCGCGAATTCGGCAAACCCTTTGCGCAATTGAACGCAGGAGAGCAAGGCCAACTGAACGGCCTGCTCAAGGTGGAAATGCGACGCAACAGCTACAACGCCGAAACCGGGACGATCACGTTGTCCGACGACCGTGCTGCGGCAGTACGCCAGGTCGCCGCACATTACAACGACTTGTTCGGCGATGAAAAATCGCTGGATGCGCTGCGCGAGCAGTATTCGATGTCGTCCGGCTCGCTGCGTCTGGCGGACGATCGGCACGCGCTGACCGCCTTCATTTTCTGGGCATCATGGGCCGCCGCCACCGACAGGCCCGGTGAAACGGATTTGAGCTATACCAGCAACTGGCCGCATGAGCCGCTGGTCGACAACACACCCACCGCGGGTGCTGGCATCTGGTCGATCGCCAGCGTGATCCTGATGATCGGCGCGATTGTCGGCATGCTCTTCTTCCACTCGAGGAATCAGGAAGCGGGCGACCCGACTCCGCCCAAAACCGACCCGCTGTTCGATTTGAAACCCACGCCATCGATGAAAGCCACCAAGAAGTATTTCTATGTGGTGATCGCGCTGATCCTGGCGCAGGTCGGCATGGGCATCCTCACTGCGCACT
>JAJZRT010000651.1 GCA_021802595.1 Pseudomonadota bacterium | reverse complement strand
CGATCTCGGCATCACCTTCACCGGCGAGACCCGTACCGGCGAGGCCATCATGGCCGCCGCCGCCAAGGGCGTTCGCCCGGTGAGCTTTGAGCTCGGCGGCAAGAACGCCGGCATCGTGTTCGCCGACGCCGACTTCGACAAAGCCGTCGCGGGCATCACGCGCAGCGCGTTCGAGAACTGCGGCCAGGTCTGCCTGGGCACCGAACGCGTGTACGTGCAGCGCCCGATCTTCGACAAGTTCGTTTCTGCGTTGAAAGAAAAGGCCGAGGCCCTGAAAGTCGGCGGCCCCGACACGCCCGGCGTTGGCCTGGGCCCGCTGATCTCGGCCGAACACAAGGCCAAGGTGCTGGGCTACTACGCCAAGGCCCATGCCGAGGGCGCGACCGTCGTCACCGGCGGCGGCGTGCCCGTTTTGGACGGCGAATACGCCCACGGCCACTTCGTGCAGCCGACCATCTGGACCGGCCTGCCCGAGAGCGCCAGCGTGATCCGCGAAGAGATCTTCGGCCCCTGCTGCCACATCGCGCCCTTCGACACCGAAGAGGAAGCCGTCGCGCTGGCCAACGCCACCGACTACGGCCTGGCCACCACCGTGTGGACGCAGAACCTCGGCACCGCGCACCGCATGGCCGCCGCCATCGAGGTGGGTCTGTGCTGGATCAACAGCTGGTTCCTGCGCGACCTGCGCACCGCGTTCGGCGGCGCCAAGGCCAGCGGCATCGGCCGCGAAGGCGGCGTGCATTCGCTGGAGTTCTACACAGAACTCAGAAACGTCATGGTGAAGCTGTGAACGCGCCCCAGAGCTGTACCCCCCCCGCGCCGCCTTCGGCGTCACCCCCCAGGGGGCGGCATTGGCGGCCCGGCAAAGCCGGTTCCGCGATGCCCTGGACCCACTACCCTTCATGCCAACAAAGCAGACCACATGAATGCACCTCACAACCCTGAAGTTGCGCGCAGCGTCCTCACGGGCGGCTTCAACAGCAACGTGCACGATCTCGGCGCGTCCAGGCCGGGGCAGCCGCCGGTGCTGTTCATCCACGGCTCCGGCCCCGGCGTGAGTGCCTGGGCCAACTGGCGCCTCGCGATGCCCGTCATCGCGCAGGACCGCCGCGTGATCGCGCCCGACATGGTGGGCTTCGGCTACACCGACCGCCCCGCCGGCATCAACTACACCATGGACACCTGGGTGCAGCAGGCGCTGGACCTGTTGGACGCCCTGGGCGTGGAACAGGCCGACGTGGTGGGCAACAGTTTCGGCGGTGCGCTCGCGCTCGCGCTGGCGATCCGCGCACCGCAGCGCGTGCGCCGCCTGGTGCTCATGGGTTCGGTCGGCGTGCCGTTCCCGATCACCCCGGGGCTCGACGCTGCGTGGGGTTACCAGCCCTCGCTGGAGAACATGAAGCGCCTGCTGGACATCTTTGCCCACAGCCGCGCGCTCGTCACCGACGAACTGGCCCAGCTGCGTTACCAGGCCAGCATCCGCCCCGGTTTTCAAGAGTCGTTCTCGGCCATGTTCCCGGCCCCGCGCCAGCGGTGGGTCGACGCCATGGCCAGCTCCGAAGCGGCCATCCGCGCGCTGCCGCACGAGACCTTGATCGTGCACGGCCGCGAGGACCAGGTGATCCCGCTGCAGAACTCGCTCACGCTGGGCCAGTGGATACCCAACAGCCAGTTGCACGTGTTCGGCCGCTGCGGCCACTGGACGCAGATCGAACACGCCGCGCGCTTCGCCCAACTGGTGAGCCACTTCCTCGCCGAAGCCGACGCCCGCCCGTGATCGCCCGCCCCCAACCGATTCCCCCACCCACCATGACCTCCATGTTTTTTAATGATACGGCGACCACCGAGATCTACACCGCGCTGCGCACGCAGCAGGTCGTCGACCCGCTGTCCACCCGCCATCCCGACATCACCATCGAGCAGGCCTACGCCATCCAGCAGCGCATGCTGCAACGCCGCCAGCAGGACGGCGAGCGCATCGTCGGCAAAAAGATCGGCGTGACCTCGGCCGCGGTGATGAACATGCTCGGCGTGCACCAGCCCGACTTCGGCTGGCTGACCGACGCGATGATCGTCAACCAGGGCGAGACCATCGACACCTCGACGCTGATCCAGCCCAAGGCCGAGGGCGAGATCGCCTTCCTGCTCAAGCGCGACCTGATGGGCCCCGGCGTGGGCGTGGCCGACGTGCTGGCCGCGACCGAATGCGTGATGCCCTGCTTCGAGATCGTCGACTCGCGCATCCGCGACTGGAAGATCAAGATCACCGACACCGTGGCCGACAACGCCTCGTGCGGCGTCTTCGTGCTGGGCGACCGCGCGGTCAGCCCGCTGGCGCTGGACCTGCAGACCTGCGGCATGGTGCTGGAGAAAAACGGCGAAGTGGTCGCCACCGGCGCCGGCGCCGCGGCCCTGGGCTCACCGCTGAACGCAGTGGCCTGGCTGGCCAACACCATGGGCCGCCTGGGCATCCCGCTCAAGGCCGGCGACGTGATCCTCTCGGGCGCGCTGGCCGCCATGTTCCCGGCCCAGAAGGGCGACTTCTTCCGCGTCTCCATCGGCGGGCTGGGCGAATGCTCGGTGCGTTTCAACTGACCCCGCCTTCTTCAGACCGGACACCACCATGAAACTCGACCAAACCACCATCGAAGCCCTCGCCGAACTCCTGGAGAGCTGCCAGCTGCAGGCCAGGGACACCACCAAGATCACCGACGACCACCCGGACATGGACTGGGAAGACGCCTACGCGATCCAGGCCGCCCTCCTCGCACGCAAGCGGGCGCGCGGCCTGAAGCTCGCGGGCCTCAAGGCGGGCCTGACCTCGTTCGCCAAGATGAAGCAGATGGGCGTGAGCTCGCCCGTGTTCGGCTGGATGACCGAGGACTGCGCCGTGCCGCATGGCGGCGAGGTGAAGACCAGCGAACTGATCCACCCCAAGGTCGAGCCCGAGATCGCCTTCGTGCTCAAGCGCGCACTCAAAGGCCCGGGCTGCCACATGGGCACCGTGCTGGCCGCGACCGACTTCGTGCTGCCCGGCATCGAGGTCATTGACAGCCGCTACCGCGACTTCAAGTTCGACCTCAAGAGCGTGATTGCCGACAACACCTCGGCCGCGCGCTTCGTGGTCGGCGGCCAGCCGATGAAGGTCGACGGCCAGGACCTGCGCACCGTCGGCATCGTGATGGAGAAGAACGGCCAGCCCGTGGCCTTCGGCGCCGGCGCCGCCGTGCTGGGCCACCCGGCCACCGCCATTGCCATGCTCGCCAACCACCTGGGCGCACGCGGCGAGGAGATCCCCGCCGGCACGCTGATCCTGTCCGGCGGCATCACCGAAGCGGTGTCGGTCGCCGCAGGCGACTCCGTGACCCTGAAGGTGCAGGGCATGGGCAGCACCGGCCTGCGCTTCATCTGAACCCGAGGAGAACCCCATGCCATTTGCCCAGATTTACATGATCGAAGGCCGCAGCGAAGACATGAAGCGCG
>JAJZRT010000650.1:1697-3485 GCA_021802595.1 Pseudomonadota bacterium | reverse complement strand
GCGGTTGTTGCCCAGCGGCTTGATCGAGGTGGACACGAAGCGCGCGACGGGAAACTGTTTGGTGTTGAACCAGAGCTTGCCCGCCACCTCGTCGTTGCCCTCGGGGAACCCGGTATCGACGCTGGCGAGCTCGATGGCGATTTCGGCCTGGGCTGCCGCCGGCTTCGCCGGGTCGAAATCGATCCGCCCGCTGAAGCGCTGGAAGCGCCCGTCGATCGGCACGTTCATCTGCTTGTAGGCGAACGTCACCGCGCTCTTGTCGGGCTGGAGCTGGTTGAATTCGGTTGCGTGGGCGCCGGTGGCCAGCAGCAGGGCGACGAGGCCGGCGACGAACGTGATGCGCTTCGCGCGGGGCGTGCAGGAACGGGTCATCAGGTTTCCGGAGGAAGGGCGGGCTGTTTGATCCATGGATGAACTCCAGAGTGCGTGTGGAACGGTAGGTTCACTGTACGCAAGCCGGTGCTCCGGAAATAGGCTACATTTGGCAAATTATTGTTGCTGTATCGGCAACAATTGAATGGAGGCATTCATGGATCGACTCGACAGCATGCGGCTCTTCGTGCGGGTGGCCGAGCTCGGCAGCTTTTCCGCCGTGGCGCAGCAGATGAACGTGGCGCGCTCGGTGGTGACGCGGCAGGTGGCGGGGCTGGAGGCGCACCTCGGCACCAAGCTGCTGGCCCGCAGCACGCGGCGCCTGAGCCTCACGTCGGCCGGCACCACCTACCTGGAAAAATGCCGCGAAATCCTCGGGCTGGTGGATGCCGCCGAAGCCGGCCTGACCGAGGACAGCCAGGCGCCGCGCGGCCATCTCCGCATCACCCTGCCGTTCTCCTTCGGCATCCGCCAGCTGATGCCGATGTTCGGCGACTTCATGACCGCCAACCCGGAAATCTCGATCGAGCTGGAATTCAGCGATCGCCGCACCAACCTGATCGAAGGCGGATTCGACCTCGCCATCCGCATCACCGACCGGCTCGAGCCGGGCGACGTGGCGCGCAAGATCGGCAGCAGCCGCGGCGTCGTCGTGGCCGCGCCCGACTATGTGAAACGCCATGGCCGTCCCCGCCATCCCCGCGACCTGATCAAGCACGAATGCTTCGGCTACGTGCTCGCTTCGCGTTCAGGCTGGGCCTTCCTCATCGACGGCAAGACGGAATGGTTTCCGGTGGCCGGGCGACTCGAAGCCAACAGCGGCGATGCCCTGCTTGCCGCTGCGGTAGGCGGGCTCGGCATTACCCACCTCCCCACCTTCATCGTCGAAGCGGCGGTGCGCGAACACAAGCTGGACATCCTGCTGCCGGCGTTCCGCACCCCTGAGCTGGGTATCTATGCCGTCTTCCCGAGCAATCGCTACGTGCCGCATCGCGTCAGGACCCTGGTCGAATACCTCGCCCAGCGGATCGGCCACCAGCCGCCCTGGGACGAAATCCTGCCCAACCGATAGCGTCGTTGCGGTCGTCGGCAGATTGCCGGGCGGCGCAGCCGGTCTGGCTTGAAGGGGCGCCGCATCGGTTACACTCGGGGCACAAGTCAGATAAAAAACACACCATCCGATCCACGAGCACATCCAAGGCATGACCGCACCCGCAAAACCCTGTCCCTTCTGCCAACTCGAGCCCCACCGCATCGTCGCCGAAGATGAACTCGCCGTGGCCTACCGCGACGGCTTCCCCGTCTCGCTCGGCCATACCGTCATCATCCCGCGCCGCCACGTCGCCACCCTGTTCGAGGCCACCGAAGCCGAGCAGGCCGCGCTGCTCAAAATGCTGGCGCAGGCCAAGGCCATCC
>JAJZRT010000650.1:0-1687 GCA_021802595.1 Pseudomonadota bacterium | reverse complement strand
ATCCTCGACAAACACCACCAGCCGGACGGCTACAACATCGGCATCAACCACGGTCCGGCCGGCGGCCAGACCGTCCCGCACCTGCACATCCACCTCATCCCGCGCTACCGCGGCGACAAGGAAGACCCGCGCGGCGGCGTGCGCTGGGTGCTGCCGGACAAGGCGAAGTACTGGGCGTGATGCGCGCGGGCACGCATTCTGATATTTTTGCGGCTTTTTCGACCACAGTTCCTGGAGTATCCAAGATGTACAACACCTTCAAACCCGAACAGCCCATGGGCCTGATGGACTTCGTCCGTGCCGCCAAGTCCTGCGTCAAGGAAATTCCTCCGCAGGCGCTGCTGGACAAGCTCAATGCCAAGGAGGACCTGCTTCTGATCGACGTGCGCGAACACGGCGAATACGAGGCCGGCCACATCAAGGGCGCCCACCTGGTGCCGCGCGGCATCCTCGAGGCGGCTGCCGACCCGGCCTATCCCAAGCACCTGCCCGAACTGGCTGCAGCCCGCGATCGCCAGGTCGTCGTCTACTGCGCCACCAGCGGCCGTTCCGCCATGGCAGCGGCCGTGTTGCAGATGATGGGTTTCAAGAACGTCCTGAACATGGAAGGCGGTTATACCCGCTGGGTAGATGACGGTATGCCGCAGGTGCACGAAGCGACGTATTGACTCGACCAGGCGAAGCCGCCGGCATACGGCCGGAAAAAATGGAAAGGCCCGCATCGCTGCGGGCCTTTCTGTATCTGGCTCCCCGACCTGGACTTGAACCGGGGACCTGCGGATTACAGCTGCCTGGCACCAATGCCTTGAACCATTTCGATATACAGCGATTCCACACGCTCCCGTGCCCACGGGGTACGTCGAAGAAACTTGAGGCTCGACGTGATACTCGGGTCATGGGTGAAGCAGCGGATCTCGATTTTCCGCCCCAACGCATCCCAGCCATAGAACGAAACCAATTCGTTCAATAACTGTTCAAGCGTGACACCGTGTAGTGGATTGTTGGGCTGAATCTCTTGCATGGTTTTAGACCCTGTCAGGCTTCGGTAGGGTTCACTGGGCCAGCGTGCGCATCCTGTCCAGCTTCTCGACTACCGCCTGATAGAGATCGCAGTCGGCATCGGGGTTGCGATCCGGGTGGTGGGCGCTACGGATCTTCTTCAGCGCGGTCATGTCGTCGGGCAGGTCATGCACCCGGGTCACCCGGTCGCCGTTCTTTTCCATCTCGCGCTGCAGTTCGGCCTCTGCGCCTGCGCGGGTGTCGTGCAACCTTTTGCTGCCGAGACGCCAACCCTCCTGGGTCTTGCGCGGGGAGTGGGTTTTCTCGCCATCGAACCAGATCCATTTGCCGGTATCAGGATTCAATTCAAAATGAACGGTGGTGATGCCGTAGGTGTAAACGGGCCGCTTGAGGTCCCTGGCGAACATCTTGAACGTTCCGACTGTAGCCACGGTAGCAAGGTAATACGCGCCAGCCTCATGGGGGCAGAACGCGCTGCTGGGCGTTGGCTCGGGCTTGCTGTCGCTACGTAACGAATCCCCTTCAGCCTCGCGGCTGGCGAGCCATGCTGCTCGGCGTTGTGCGTTGGTCACTGGTTTGCTCCTTGATCTTGGTTAAAACCCCACTGGGATCAGCGCCTGACGCATGGCGGGACCCGAGCCAATACAGAAACAGGGAAAAGCAAAAG
>JAJZRT010000649.1 GCA_021802595.1 Pseudomonadota bacterium | reverse complement strand
CCTCGAAGCGCTGCGGCTTGAAGCATTGCGTGCCGCTGAGGATGCTGCCGTCCAAGTGGTGCAGTGCCCACCCGGTATTCGTGCCCAGATCGAGAGCCAGAATCGTCGTGTTCATGAGTTCAGTCCTTTCTTGTTCTCGGTCTGACGCAGCCGACACGGTTTGTCGAAACATTCCATGAGGCGCGCACGCGCACACGTGTGGCGAGTTACGTGAAAGAGCGTCGGCTGCGTCAGGCAGATGGTTTTTCATGAGCGTCAGTTGTCCGCGTAAGGGGTGTAAGCCGGCGCGGGCGGGTTCTTGAGGCCGATGCCCTGAAATCCCCGCACGCCCATGCTGTTGCGCCACTTCTCAATTCCGCGCGTGATGAGCAGATCGGAAAACCGCCGCTGCGACCCGCTGAATTCGCCCGCCGCTTCCGACCATTGCTTCCAGTCGGTGAACAGTTCGGCAGTCAGCGACTTGGCGTTGGGCTCACGCACGCAACACTCTTCCAGCCAGCGGCCCAGTGCATCCTCGGCTTCGAAATATTCCTCGGTTGCCTCGACCACTCGCTGCGGAGGATCAAGCCGTCCCAGACGCTGCCAGTCGAGGCAGCCCTGCACCGCCCAGGCCAGGATGCCGTCGCGCTCGGCCAGCAATTTCTGCTGGAGATGCTTGTCGCGTCGCTCGGGCGGCACGGTGATCGTGAACGGGATCAGATGCAGGCGCCGCTTCATCGCCTCGTCGATGTTGCGAATCGCCGGCTTGTGGTTGCCCGCCACGAACAACTTGAACTGCGGGAAAAACTCGAAGAAATCCTGGCGCATGAATCGCGCGGAAATCTTGTCGCCCCCGGTCAGGTTCTTGACCTTCGATTCGGCCCAACGACGCCCCTGCTCGGTTTCGATGGCCGCCACGAAGCGTGCGCCGCGCAGCCCAGCCATGTCGGTCGGATGACGATCAGTGCGCGTTTCCATGAAGGTGTCCATCGGCGCGTTGGTCGCGTAGTCGCCCAGAATGGAGGCCAAGGTGTTCACGAACACCGACTTGCCATTGGCACCCGTGCCGTACAGAAAGAACAGCGCGTGCTCTCGCGTCGATCCGGTGAGGGCGTAGCCGACCATGCGCTGCAGATAGCTCTGCAACTCTGTGTCGCCACCCGTAACCTCGTCGAGGAATTGACGCCAGATCGGGCAGTCACCTCCGGGTGTCGCCGTGGTGATTTTGGTCATCCGATCAACACGATCATGCGGGCGCTGACGACCGGTTTTAAGATCGATCACACCACCTGGGGTATTGAGCAGCCATGGATCGGCATCCCACTCCTCAGTCGTGGCGGCATGCCTACGGTCAGCGCGTGACAGCCGCTCAACGCCACCGACGGTACTGGCACTGGCGAGCTTGGCTGCGACCTTGGGATTCTCGGCACGCAGAGCAGCATGCCGACACACGCTACGGATCAGATCGGTGGCGGCCAGCGTGTCCTCAGTGCGCCAGCGATTGCCGTCCCACACCAGCCAGCGGCCCCAGGTCGCCACATAGCGCCAAGCGCGGTGGTAGCGGCGAGTAAATGCGAGTGCCAGCGCATCCTCGGTCCCCCACACCGACTCATCATTGCTGACAACCGGTTCAACATCCACAGTGATGTCGTGCATCTGCAGCCGCGGGCCATGGGCAAGGAAGGCGGCGACATCAAAGCCCTCCGCGATGGCATCCGCTGCATCCCAGCCCTCAGTCGCTTCCTCGGGCGGGTACAGGATGAAGCAGGACTTGGCACTCGCCGAGAGGATGGCTTGTGCCGCCTGCGTTGCGTAGTCCCAGCCCGGCTTGTCGCGGTCAGGCCAGATCAGCACCGACTTGCCGGTCAGCGGTGACCAGTCGGTTTTCTCGACCGGGGCGTTCGCACCGTGCATCGCAGTGGTGGCCACGATGCCGGCCTCGATCAAGGCCTGCGCGCATTTCTCGCCCTCGACCAGTACTACCTGGCTGGACAAGGCCACGCCGGGCTGGTTATAGAGAGGCCGTGGCTCGGGTGGTGCCATCTTGCGCCGCTTGGCATCCCAGGGACGGAATTCCTTCTTCCGACCAGGCGGGTCGTAGCGGTAAACCACCGCAATCAGTTTTCCGGCCGCGTCGAGGTAGTCCCATTTTGCAGTCGCTGGACCAAGCTCATCGACCGGGGCCTCCTTCTTGGTCTTGCGGGATGGGACCGGGGGCGACTGACCGAGCAGATCAGCTGCATGCTGAAGCACACGCGGGAAGTCCGTCTGCGCGTCAACGCCCAGATGGGCTGCGATCAGATCAAAGATGTCGCCGCCATCACCGGTCGCCCGATCCGTCCATAGCCCGGCCTTGTCGCCATCGAGAACAACTTCGAGGCTATCACCGGGGCTGCCAAGCACGTCGCCGATGAGGAATTTACCCTTGCGCTTCTTTCCTGCCGGGAACAGCGTGGCCAGTACGGATTCCAGTCGGCCGACGAGATCTGTCCGTAATGACTCACGTGTCGCCCCGCTCTCAGGTGGCAACTCAACCGAGGCATCGTTGAAATCAAGCATTCGCCGCGCCTCCTTGTGCCAACATCCACGTTTCCAACTCGTGCAATTTGAAGCGGACGAGCTTTCCGACCCGGTAATGCGGTATGCCCAGTCGTGCTCGTTCCTTGGGATGCGTGAGCAGGTACATCGGCAAATTCAGGCAATGGGCAGCCTCGCTTGCATCGACCAAGCGCTCGCCAAATACATCGGTGATGGATGATGGGTTCATGCTGTATTTCTCCAGCACCGGTCCTGCCATGCGCACATCCGGCACTCAAAATGGGTGGGGTCATGAAAGGCACGTGGAAGCAATTCGCCGGCTTCAGTCGCCGAGATCACGTTCAGTGCCCGATCGGACATACGCTGAGCCAGGGCTGCGTCGTAGGGCACCAACTCGGTGTAGATCTCCATGGTGTCGGCATTGACCGCCGTGAAGATGGCTGGCTGCTCATGCAACTCGAGATAGGCTTGATAGATCGCCACCTGCGCGGCATAGACTGGCTTGGCCACCGCCAACCCACTCTTTTCGAGATCGCGCCAGGACTTCGAGCCCAGACATTTGTTCTCCCAGAGCGCGGGATAGGCGAAGCCCTCGGGACCGCCGACGATGACGCCGTCGATATGTCCTTGAAGACGTCCACCAGCCGCCGAGAAACCAAACTGATCACCATTGGCCTTGCGAGTGCGCAGATCGAACCCTGCCGCCCGTAACCAGTCGACCATGCAATCCTCCATGACATGGCCCCGCCTGAAGATGCGTAGCAAGCGTCCATCGTGGTCACGACCATGGTCGACCGGCGCCTTGGCAAACTCGTACTGCAGCGCACGCGCGCAGGACATGCCGAGACGCGATGCCCCGAGGTAGTCACGCGGCACCTCGCCGGAACGCAGGCGCTGCATTCCGAGATCGACCAATGCCATGACCTGACCAGACAGGCTTGAAGAGGAGTTGAAGTCCATCATCGCAGATCG
>JAJZRT010000648.1 GCA_021802595.1 Pseudomonadota bacterium | reverse complement strand
AGCCAACGCTACGGTACAGATTCCCATGCTCGGGAAGGTGGAATCCCTGAATGCTTCGGCGGCTTTGGCGGTCGCCGTATTCGAGGCGGTACGGCAACGCCTGGCATGATCCCCGGCCCGCCGGACAGCGCCTTAGGGAAGCGCTGAACAAGTCCTTCGACAAGCTCAGGACGAACGGCAACTTGTTGATTCCGTTCGTGGTGAGCCTGTCGAACCATGAGCGGAATCAACTTGTTCAGCGCTTCCTTAGGTGAGTTTCTGGATGGCGCGATCGCCTGTGCGGCGGTCCTGCTGAACCCGCAGCTGGTTGGCTTTGGCATAAGCCATGACGTAGTCGTAGGTGGCGCGATCGCTTGTTTCCAGCCACGTGGCCACCAACAGGCATAGTTCGCCATCGACCACGTTGGGCTGGACGCCCTGTGAATACCGCAAGCGTGGATCAGCCAGGAAGCTGGCCAGTATCGACGCCAGATTTTCGATCCAGGCCGATGGATTGAATGCGTCGTCGTTTTCCGGCATGCCGGCCATAACCTGAGCCTCGTCTGACATGAGCGCTACTCCTCTGTTGTGATCTCTATTCAGGTTGATTCGGCGGATATCGGCAAGACTGAAGCCCCGGGACGCGACTGTCGGGGCTGAGTGCGATGCGGCCCGGTTGTGCGCCGCCCGGGGCGATCAGTCATTTCACGGGTTTTGTGTAATGACGGGTAATCGTGAGGATCCGCGTGGAAATGGCCTGTCAGGCCTGTTCGGGTCCGCAGGGCTACAGCGCTCGTTCGCCAGTGCGGCGATCCTCCTGGATGCGTAAGTGGTTGGAGCGGGCAAACCCCATCACAAAGTCATACGCCATGGGATCGGTGGACTCCAGCCAGCGTGCGATCACCAGGCAGTGTTCGCCGTCGATGACGCACGGCTGCACTGCCCGAGAATAGCGCAGTCTATGGTCGACCTGGAAACTGGCCAGCGTCGACGACAGGCGTTCGATCCAGTCCGACGGGCGGAATTTCTTCCCGTTTTCCTGGACACCGGTGATAACCAGATTCCCCTCGGACATGATCTGCATTCCCCTTTGTTAGGTGTTCGCCCCTGCTGATTCGGCCCGATCCGGATTTTCTTTAGCGGGAGGCGGGTTTTCCCGTGCTGTGGCCTGTTTCTCAGGCACGGTCGAGGTCCTGCAGCCAGTCGCGTCCCAGCAGCGCGGCGACCTGTTCCGCCGGCACCGGCCGGCTGATGAAATAGCCCTGCACGATCTGGCAACCGAGTTTGCGCAGCACGTCGAGCTGTTCCCGGTTCTCCACGCCTTCGGCGACGGTGCCGAGATTCAGCCCCTGGCACAGGGCGAGAATCGAGCGGGTGAGCGCTTCGTTGACCGGCGAGTGCTGGATGTCCTTGACGAAATAACGGTCGATCTTGAGGACGTCGAGCGGGAATCGCTTGAGGTGGGCCAATGACGAATATCCGGTGCCGAAGTCGTCGATCGCCACGGCCACGCCCAAGGCCTTGAGGTCCAGGATCCGTGACACGGCGGCGTCGACGTCCTGCATGAAGATGCCTTCGGTCAGTTCGAGATGCAGGGATTGCGGCGGGAGGCCGGACTGCCGCAAAGCGTCGTGGACATCGGCGACCAGGCTGTCGTGCCAGAATTCCTTGCTGGAGACGTTGACGGCTACATCCAGGCCGGCGAAACCGGCGGCATGCCAGTGCGTGGTCTGGCGGCAAGCCGACTCCAGGAGCGTGCGGCCGACCCTGACGATACCGCCGTTTTCTTCCAGTGGCTCCAGAAAAGCGGCCGGGCTGAGCAGGCCACGGTCCGGATGGTTCCAGCGGATCAGCGCTTCGACGCCCTGGATGCGTCCTGTTTCCAGATTGAGCTTGGGCTGGTAGTGGAATACGAATTCGTTCCGCTCCAGGGCGTAGTGCAGTTCGGTTTCCAGTTGCAGCCGCTCCTCCGCCATGGCATTCATGGCCGCGTCGTAGAGCTGGAAGCGGTTTCGGCCGCCGTTCTTGGCGGTGAACGTCGCCGCGTCGGCGTTCTTCAGCAGGCTGTTGCCGTCGCAGCCGTCGTTCGGGTAGACGCTGACGCCGATGCTGCAGCTGGAGAAGAGTTCGCGCCCGGCGATCCGGTAGGGTTCGCTCACGACGCCGAGGATATTTTCCACCATCTGCAGGACTTGGCCGACCCTGGCGACATCGATGACCACGCCGAATTCGTCGCCCCCCAGCCGGGCCACGATGTCCTCGGCGCGCGTGGCCGACCGCAGGCGCTGGGCAACCTCGCAAATGAGCGTGTCGCCATGGGCGTGTCCCAGGGTGTCGTTGACGCGCTTGAAACGGTCCAGGTCAATGAACAGGACGCCCACCAGCGTGTTGCGGCGTTGCGCTCGCACCAGCGATTGCCCCAGGCGATCGAGGAACAGCGTGCGGTTGGGCAGGCCGGTCAGGGCATCGTGCGTGGCAAGGTGCTGGCGTTCGCGGCTGATCCGCCTGGTGTAATACATGACGGCTGCAGCGACGAAACCACCCAGCAGCAGGGCGGTCCCCGACAGCAGATACATCCAGAAGCGCGCCACCTCGTGCGCCTGGTATGCCTTGTGGCTGGCTGCCAGCGCCAGTTTCTGGGTTTCGGCATCGAGCTGCGAGAGTACGGCCAGCACATTGTTCTGCGCCGGGATGGCGCCGCTGAGAACTTCCTCTTCGGCTTCTCGGTTGAAGTCGTTGCGCAGCGTTTCGACGACCCGATTCTGCATCGGCATGGCAATGCCGGTCATTCGTCCCTGCAGGGTGACGAGTTCGCGTTCGCGCAGGCTCAGGGGCATTTTCAGCAGCGCCATGCGGGCTTGGGCAAATTTCGCGCCGAAATGGTTGAACTGCATGAACAGTTCGTCGCGCTCGAACGGATCGCGACTCATGGACAGCCTGAACATGCTGAGCGTGCGCTCACGTGCGGCGGTCATCATGGTCTTGGTGAGACTCAGCTTGCGCATGTGGATATCGACAACCGTATTGAGGTTGTCGGCGGTCACCCGAAGTTGCTGCAGGCCGATGGCGGTGACGAACAGGATCAGCAGCAACTGGGCGACAAACCCTGCCAGCAGGGCACGCCGCCAGGTCGACGGGGGGGCGTAATGCCGTACGGCCGGCGCCGGCGCGCTGTCGGGGTCAAGGGAAAGGGAAAGGGGGCTCACGCTACAGGATTGCCGGGGACGTAACGGGGACGTCCGGAATCCATGGATGGTTCCGGGTCCTCAGGCTGAACGAAGCGTCTGCACATCATGCCGCTGCATGCGCCATGGAGGGGACTTCTGGCAACAAGGACACGTGCGCCGGCCGGCCGTCAGTGCCAATACGGGAACGGCGACCGACAGGCCGGCGCCGTTGCAGCGCGCATGAGGATGCGTGGACAGGGGCAAGACATCGGGGAAACTCCTGGCATTTGAATAGTCCGGGCGGGGTTCGCCTGCGGACGAACCGACGCCATATCGTCTGTTCAATCGGG
>JAJZRT010000647.1 GCA_021802595.1 Pseudomonadota bacterium | reverse complement strand
CAACTCGTCACCCAGGCGCTCGATCTGGTGCTGGATTTCAAGCGCCCGGCCGATGCCGTGCTGTCGGCATTTTTCCGCGAGCACAAGAAGCTCGGTTCGCATGACCGTGCGTTCGTGGCCGAAGCCGTGTTCGGCGTGCTGCGCCGCTACCGCTATCTGTCGGTCGTGGTGCCGGCGGCCAATCCGCGCACGCTGATCATCGCCTGGCTGATCAAGGTGCGCGGCATGAGCGGTGCAACGCTGGAAAAATTCGCCAAACCGGAACTGATCGACCATATCCGTACCGCCAAAACCGAGGATCTGCCGCTTCCGGTGATGGCAGAGCTGCCAGACTGGGTCGTCGAAAAACTGCGGCCCACGATGAGCGACGCCGACATTCTCGCGCTCGGCCGTGCCCTGCAACAGCAGGCGCCGCTCGACGTGCGGGTCAACGCGCACCGGGCCGGCCGTGACGCCGTGCTGGCGCAGCTGCGCGAGGAAGGATTCGCCGTCGAGGCCACGCGGTATTCGCCGTGGGGCATCCGCTTCAAGGATCATCCGGCGATCAACCGCCATCCGCTGTTCCTCGACGGCAGCCTGGAAGTGCAGGACGAGGGCAGCCAGCTGCTGGCCTTGCTGCTGGGCGCGCGGCGCGGCGAAATGGTGTGTGATTTCTGCGCCGGCGCGGGCGGGAAGACGCTCGCCATCGGCGCAATGATGGCGTCGACCGGACGTCTGTATGCGTTCGACGTGGCGGAGAAGCGGCTTGCCAACCTGAAACCGCGGCTGGCGCGTTCGGGCCTGTCCAACGTGATGCCGCAGCTGATCGCCTCCGAGAACGACACCCGGGTGAAGCGGCTCGCAGGCAAGCTCGACCGCGTGCTGGTCGACGCGCCGTGCTCGGGCCTGGGCACGCTGCGGCGCAATCCCGACCTGAAATTCCGCCAGTCGCCCGAAAGCGTGGCCGAGCTGACGCAGAAGCAGACTGCGATCCTGCGCGCGGCGGCGCGGCTGCTGAAGCCGGGCGGGCGCCTGGTCTACGCCACCTGCAGCCTGCTGCCGGAAGAGAACGAGGCCATTGTCGACGCGCTGCTGGCCGAAGGCGGTTTCACTCTGCTGCCGGTGAACGAACTGCTGGCGCAGCACAAGATTCCGCTCGACACCGGGGCGCTGCTGAAGCTGTCGCCCGCGGTGCATGGCACCGACGGCTTCTTTGCCGCCGTACTGGTCAAATCTGCCGCTTGACCGCTCCGGGCTTTGTATGAACACTGCCACGATGCTTTCGACGCTCGACGATCCCGCATGACAGTTGCGCCGCTCGACCCCGACACGCTGGGCACGCTGTGCGGCCTGTTTCGCGGGCGCGTGGCCGCGACGCCGGACCAGGTGGCCTACCGCCAGTTCGACGACAAACGCGGGAGCTGGGTGAGCTTCACCTGGGCGCAGGTGGCCACCGAGGTGTCTCGCTGGCAGGCTGCGCTGGTCAAGGAAGGTCTGGTGCCCGGCGATCGCGTCGCGGTGATGCTGAAGAACTGCGTCGAGTGGGTGATCTTCGATCAGGCCGCGCTCGGGCTGGGGCTGGTCACGGTGCCGCTGTATCTGGACGACCGCCCCGACAGCGCGACCTACATCCTCGACCACTCGGACGCCAAGCTGCTGCTGATCGAAGGCAAGTTCCAGCACAAGAAGCTGGCCGAAATCGCTGGCACGGCGCACAGCCTGCAGCGCATCGTAAGCCTGGTGGCGCCGGCGAACGGATTGTCCGACTGGAGTACGCGTTTTGCAGTGGCCGCCGACTGGCTGGCGGCTGCCACGGATACCCCCGTCCCCGAACGCCACATCACCGCCGACCTCCTGGCCAGCATCGTCTACACCTCGGGCACCACCGGGCGCCCCAAGGGCGTGATGCTGACGCATGAGAACCTGTTGTGGAATGCCTGGTATGCGTCGCAATGTGCGGATTTCGGCGCGCACGAAGTGTTCCTGTCCTTTCTGCCGCTGTCGCACACGCTGGAACGCACCGGCGGCTATTACCTGCCGATGCTGACCGGTGCCGAAGTCGCCTATGCGCGCTCGATCGCCCAGCTGGCGCAGGACCTGCAGGAGATTCGCCCGACCGTGTTGATTTCGGTGCCGCGCATCTACGAGCGGGTGTACCGCCGCATCCAGGACAACCTGGAGAAGAAAGGCCTGCCCGCGCGCGTGCTGTTCAAGCTGGCGGTCAAAGTGGGCTGGCGGCGTTTCGAAGTGGAGCAAGGACGGGCACGCTGGCATCCGGAGCTGTTGCTGTGGCCGCTGCTCGACCAGCTGGTGGCGGGCAACGTCACGCAGAAACTGGGCGGCCGGCTACGACTGGCGATTTCAGGCGGCGCAGCGCTGGCGCCGGAAATCGCGCACGTCTTCATTGGCCTCGGTGTGCCGATCTACCAGGGCTACGGGCTGACCGAGAGCAGCCCCGTGGTGACCTCCAACCGCCCCGACTCCAACGTGCCGTCCAGCATCGGCCAGCCGCTGCCCGGCATCGAGGTGAAGATCGGCGACAACGACGAACTGCTCACCCGCAGCCGCTGCGTGATGCGCGGCTACTGGAAGAACGAGGAGGCCACCCGCGCCATGATCGATGCCGAGGGCTGGCTGCACAGCGGCGACAAGGTTACGGTGGATGCCCACGGGCACTATGCGATCGTCGGTCGCATCAAGGACATCATCGTGCTGAACAACGGCGAGAAGGTGCCGCCGTCCGAAATGGAAGCCGCCATCCAGCTCGACCCTCTGTTTGAGCAGGCGATGATCGTCGGCGAAGGCAAGCCTTATCTCGCCGCGCTGATCGTCCTCAACGAGGAACACTGGAACAGCTTTGCCGCCCATCTCCACCTCGACCCGGCGCAGCCGGCCACATTGCGCAACCCCAAGGTGGTGAAGGCGGTGACCAAGCACGTCGCACATCAGCTCAAGCATTTCCCGGGCTACGCCCAGATTCGCCGTCTGCACCTGGACCTCAAGCCGTGGACGCTGGAAGACGGCCTTTTGACTCCCACGCTCAAAATCAAGCGGGACCTGATATTCAATCGCTATCGCGACGCGATTGAAGCCCTGTACGCGGATTCCGAACGCTAACCCTTCCGATTATCCATAAGGAGACTTTCATGATGTTTCGTCTGAACCGCCTGGCTGCAGGCTTGATGCTGCTGGGGGGCACCACGACGGCCCACGCCGCCGGATTTGCCTTGATCGAGCAGAACGCCAGCGGGCTGGGCAACGCCTACGCCGGCCAGGCCGCCGCCGCGACCGACGCCAGCACGATCTTCTTCAATCCGGCGGGCATGACCTCACTGCCGGACCGTCAGCTGGTGCTGGCCGGACATCTGATTAAACCGCAGGCCGAATTCACCGGAACCTCGACCATCGGGGGCGGCGATGGCGGCGATGCCGGTGGACTGGCACTGGTGCCGAATGCCTACTACGCATTTCGCCTGACGCCGGACGTGCATCTGGGCATCGGCATGAACGCACCGTTCGGCCTG
>JAJZRT010000646.1 GCA_021802595.1 Pseudomonadota bacterium | reverse complement strand
TCGCCGCCAACAAGGGCAACGTGCTGTTCGTCGGCACCAAGCGCGCCGCGCGCGACATCGTGCGCGAGGAAGCGCAGCGCGCCGGCATGCCCTACGTCGACCAGCGCTGGCTGGGCGGCATGCTGACGAACTTCAAGACCGTCAAGCAGTCCATCAAGCGCCTGAACGACCTGGAGGCCTCGCTGGCCGAGCCGGGCCGCCTGTCGAAGAAGGAAGTGCTGCTGGTCCAGCGCGAAGTCGACAAGCTGAACCGCAGCCTGGGCGGCATCCGCGAAATGGGCGGCCTGCCCGACGCGCTGTTCATCATCGACGTTGGCTACCAGAAGGGTGCCGTGGTCGAGGCCAAGAAGCTGGGCATCCCGGTGATCGGCGTGGTCGACACCAACAACAGCCCCGAAGGCGTGGATTACATCATCCCCGGTAACGATGACTCGGCGCGCGCGATTCGCCTGTACGCCCGCGGCATGGCCGATGCGGCCCTGGAGGGACGTGCCCAGGTCATCAGCGAGATCACCGGCGGCGAAGAATTCGTCGAGGTGGAAGAGGAAGAAGGTGGCGTCGCCGCCGAGTAATCGCGACGCGCTGCAACATCGCCGGGCTAGTCTCCCGGCGGGCGTATTCGAGGAGGGGCGTCTGCCCCTCTTTCCGTATTGAATTGTTTGAAATCGAATTGGGAGTTCGAAATGGCTGAAATCACTGCAAGCATGGTCAAGGATCTGCGCGAGAAAACCGATGCGCCGATGATGGACTGCAAGAAGGCGCTGTCGGAAGCCGGCGGCGACATGCAGAAGGCCGAAGAAATCCTGCGCGTGCGCTTCGGCAACAAGGCCGCCAAGAGCGCCGGCCGCGTGGCCGCCGAAGGCATCGTGACCATCGCCATCGCCGCCGACGGCAAGTCGGCCGCCATGATCGAAGTCAACTGCGAAACCGACTTCGTGGCGAAGAACGACGACTTCATGGCGCTCTCCAACGCGCTCGCCGAGATGGTGCTGAACCAGAACCCGGCCGACGTCGCCGCGCTGTCCGCGCTGCCCTACAAAGGCACCACGGTCGAAGCTTTCCGCACCGAGCTGGTCGGCAAGATCGGCGAGAACATGTCGGTGCGCCGCTTCACCCGCCTGGCCGCACAGGGCAAGTTCTCCAGCTACATCCACGGCGGCAAGATCGGCGTGCTGGTCGACGTGACCGGCGACGAGGCGCTGGCGCGCGACGTGGCGATGCACATCGCCGCGTCCAAGCCGAAGTCGCTCGATGCTTCCGGCGTGTCGGCCGACCTGATCGACACCGAGCGCCGCGTCGCGATCGAGAAGGCCAAGGAAGCCGGCAAGCCGGAAGCCATGCTGGAAAAGATCGCCGAAGGCACGGTGCAGAAGTTCCTCAAGGAAGTCACCCTGCTGTCGCAGCCTTTCGTCAAGGATGACAAGCAGACCGTCGAGCAGGTGCTGAAGGCCAAGGGCTCGCAGTGCCACGGCTTCACCATGTACGTGGTGGGCGAGGGCATCGAGAAGAAGGTCACCGACTTCGCCGCCGAAGTTGCGGCAGCTGCCAAGGTCTGACCCGGCATGGCGCCGGTCCGACGCATCCTGCTGAAGCTGTCCGGCGAGGCCCTGATGGGGCCGGACAGCTTCGGCTATCACGCGGAGACCATGGCCGGCTTCGTCGCCCAGATTCGCGAAGTGGCGGCGGCGGGCGTGCAGATCGGGGTCGTGGTCGGCGGCGGCAACCTGTTCCGTGGCGCCACCGGCGCGCTGTCGGGCATGAATCGCGCGACTGCCGATTCCATGGGCATGCTGGCTACCGTGATGAACGCGCTGGCGCTGAAGGATGCGCTGGTGCAGGCCGGCGTGCCGGCGCGGGTGCAGACTGCCGTCGCCATCGCCCACGTCGGCGAGGGTTTCGAGCGCGACGCCGCGGTGCGCGAACTGGAGGCCGGCAATGTCGTCATCTTCGGCGGCGGCACCGGCAATCCCTTCTTCACCACCGATACCGCAGCCGCCCTGCGTGCGGCCGAAATCGGCGCCGAACTGCTCTTGAAGGCGACCAAGGTCGACGGTGTCTATACCGCCGATCCGAAGAAGGACCCCGCTGCGAAACGCTATGAGTCGCTTTCGTTCGACGAGGCGATCGCCAGGAATCTCGGCGTGCTCGATACCGCTGCCTTCGCCTTGTGCCGCGAACAGAAACTGTCCCTGGTCGTGTTCAACGTCTTCAAGCCCGGCGCGCTGAAGCGCGTGGTGATGGGCGAGGACGAGGGCACACGGGTAAGCTAAGTGAGGAGTTGAAATGGCTGAAACCACCATTGCCGAGATCAAGCAGTCTGCTGAACAGAAAATGGGCAAGACGCTGGACGCGCTGAAGAACGACCTGGCCAAGGTGCGCACCGGGCGCGCCCATGCCGGCATTCTCGACCACGTCATGGTCGATTACTACGGCAATCCGACGCCGGTGCCGCAGGTGGCCAACGTCTCGCTGGTCGATTCGCGCACGCTCAGCGTGCAGCCGTACGAAAAGAACATGGTCGGCAAGATCGAGAAAGCGATTCGCGATGGCGACCTCGGCCTCAACCCGGCGACGCACGGCGACATCATCCGCGTGCCGATGCCTTCGCTGACCGAAGAGCGCCGCAAGGATCTGATCAAGGTCGTGCGCAACGAGGCCGAAGGTGCGCGCGTCGCAGTGCGCAACATCCGCCGCGATGCCAATGGCACGCTGAAGGACATGGTCAAGGCCAAGACCGCGACCGAGGATGAGGAGCGTCGCACCCAGGACGAGGTGCAGAAGCTGACCGACAAGTTCATCGGCGAGATCGACAAGATGCTGGCCGACAAAGAGAAGGACCTGCTCGCAGTCTGAGCGGCGCTGGCGTGTCTACCCGCTCAAACCAGGCGACGCCGGCCGACCACGATGTGCCGCGCCACGTCGCCATCATCATGGACGGCAACGGCCGCTGGGCGAAGCGCCGCTTCATGCCGCGCGTCGCCGGCCACCGCAAGGGGGTCGAGGCGCTGCGCGGCGTGATCCGGGCTTGCGCCGAGCGCGGCGTCAGCCATCTCACCGTGTTCGCGTTCAGTTCGGAAAACTGGCGCCGCCCGCAGGAAGAGGTCACTCTTCTGATGGAGCTCTTCATGCGCGCGCTGGAGAACGAGGTCGCCAAGCTGCACGAGAACGGCATCCGCTTCCGCGTGATTGGGGATCTCAGCGGGTTTTCCGAGCGCATCCAGACGCTGATCAGCGACGCCGAAGCGCTGACGCGCAACAACACCCGCCTGACCTTTACCGTGGCGGCCAACTACGGTGGCCGCTGGGATATCGTGCAGGCAGTGAAGAAACTGATGCTGTCGGGTATGGCGGCCGGTGCGGTGAACGAAGCCACGCTGGCGGAGCAGTTGAGCCTCGCCGACATGCCCGAGCCTGACCTCTTCATCCGTACCGGCGGCGAGCAGCGCATCAGCAATTTCCTGTTGTGGCAGCTCGCCTACACCGAGCTCTATTTCACCGAATTGCTGTGGCCCGACTT
>JAJZRT010000645.1 GCA_021802595.1 Pseudomonadota bacterium | reverse complement strand
CCATCTTGTCCAGCGGCTTGTGCGTGGCACACACCAGGCGCACTGAGACATGCACGTTCTTTTCGCTGCCGATGCGGCGCACCTGTCCGTCCTGCAGCACGCGCAACAGCTTGGCCTGGACGTTGAGCGGCATATCGCCGACTTCATCGAGGAACAGGATGCCGCCGTCGGCCTGTTCGAAGACGCCGATGTGACGCTTGCCCGCGCCCGTGAAAGCTCCGGGTTCATGGCCGAAAAGCTCCGACTCAAGAAGGCTGTCACTGATGGCGGCGCAGTTGATCGCCACCAGCGGCGGGACTCCCTTGCCGGTGCGGTCCTGGCTCATGCGGGCATGGATGTGCTGGGCGACGATTTCTTTGCCCGTACCGGATTCTCCGTGGATCAGGATCGGCAAATCGAGGGTGGCGATGCGCGCGATCAACTGCTCCAGCGCGCGGGAAGCCGGCGAGACACCGAACCAGGCGTCAGGGGACGCGCCGCAAAGCGGCAGCCATTCGCTAATGCGCTGCATCAAGACATCGACATCGAAGGGTTTCTGGATGTAGTCCCAGGCGCCTTCGCGCACCAGGCGCACCGCCTGGGCGATCGAGCCGTAGCCCGTCATGAAAACGACCGGCGGACAGCACCCGCCGTAGCGCTGCATCATGGTGGCAAGCAGGCCTTCGCCGTCGCCATCGGGCAGGCGAATGTCGCTCAGCACCAGTGGATAGAGCCGCTCGTGCAGTGCGGCGCGCGCCTGGCCGAGATCGCGAACCCAATGGCTGCGGTAATGCTCCAGTTGCAATCGCTGCAGCAGGGATTCGCCCATGATGGGGTCGTCCTCCACCAGCAAAATGGGTTGATCGCGCACGACAATCTCCTTGGACCCTTGTTCGCGGCTCTGATGGCCGCGTGCGTGAAATGTAATCCCGCCCCGCATCAAGCGCGTAGCGGGATTTCGATCAGTGCCGTGGTCCAGCCCGCCTCATGCGAAAGCGTCAGACTGCCGCCGATGTCCGACAGCAGGCGGCGACTTTCCCAAAGACCGAAACCGGAGGCCATCGGCATACGCGATGGGGTGAGACTCGACAACACGGCGGCCGGTGGCGCGGGGCCCTGGTTGCGCACGGCGATGCGCAGCAGCCCCGCGTTCGAGCCGTCGGCCTTGAAACTCAGGACGGAGCCCGGCGATGCGGCGTGACAGGCGTTGAGCAAGATGTTCAGGGTGGCCTGGCGAACCGGGCCGGCAGCCACGGGGATGCGCACGGGAATGTCGAACCGGGTCTGCAGTTCGATCCCGCGCTCATGCCGGCAAGGGCCGATCAGCTCGACCAGATCCTGAAAATCCTGCCGGGCCAGATCGCGTTCGGCCGGCCGGGTCTGCGCAAGCAGTGCCTGCGCGATGGTGCGCAGTTGTTCCAGGCCGCGGTCGAGCAGTTCCAGCGTCTGGCGCGTGGTGCCGTCGTAGGTGCCGAAACGCTCGGCTGTCCTCACCGCATTGATCATGCCGCCGAGCGGGTTGTTGATTTCATGCGCCGTGGCCGCCGCCAGACTGCCGACCGCGGCAAGTTTTTCGGCCTGCCGCGCCTGATCGACCTGTTCCAGCAGCCGGACGAACGCGCCGGCCAGGGCGCCGACCTCGTCGGGCCGGCGAGCAAGCGCGGCGCCCACACGCTGCGCCTGCTCGCCATCCTGGGTCATGGAACGGCGCAGTTGCCCCAGGGGGTGGAGCATGCGCCGGCTCAGGCCCCAGATGACCGGCACGAACACGGCGACGGCCAGGGCGGTGATGCCGGCGATCCACCACAGCATGGACAGCAGGCGTGAGCGATACAAGGTGTCGCTCACGGCATAGACCAAGGTGCCCACGCCGGGGCCGGAGCCGCCGCGCAGCGCGCCGACGTAGATGCGCCAACGCCCGCTTTGAATGGGCGGGGACAGGCCGGGACGCCCACGCCGCGTCGCGCGGTCGGAAGGGGACAGCCTCAATGTTCCCGGACTCCACAGGGGCGCCCAGTCCGGCGGGCGCGCGGTGGGAAACGCGCCGGGGTCGGAGCTTGCGAACACCTGGCCTTCCGGCCCCAGCACCACGGCGAGCGCCTGGTTGTGCTGCGGCCCCGCATCCGCGCCCGTCACCGAGGTCAGGGCCTCGTAGACGGCCCAGACATTGTCCTGCTGGATCAGCGTCGGCAGGCTCTTGTTCCACGACGACATGGCCTGGAAGGCGCCGGCGTCGACGTCTTCGATCAGGTAACGCTGGGTAAGCAAACCCAAGCCGGCGGCCATCAGCAGGGCCGTCAACACCACCAGGGTCGCCGCGGCGAGCGGCAGCCGGAGCAAGAGGGAATTGCCCAGGCCCGGGCGCGCCGTCCTCATGCCGTTTCGTAAATCTTGTTCAGCGGGATGGGAGCGTGCGTTCCATCCAGAATCTCGACCAACTCCTGGATGCCAGAAAACCAGCTTTCCTGCGGCAGGAGAAAGTTTTTCAAATCCAGACTCTCCAGCAATCGCCGCCCTTCCCGGCTGTCTTGCGCACTGAGCAGCGCCTGCTGCAGGTGCAGATGCAGGCCTTGATCGAGGTTCTTGCGCGTGACGATGGGAGGGAAACCGTACCGCGTCGATTTGGCGACGATGCGGGTTTTGAGCGCCGACGGCGACCGCTTCTGATGCAGGATTTCCCAGATATAGCCATCGACCGTTCCCGAATCGGCCAGCCCGCTGCCAACCGCCTCGACGACTTTATGCAGCGAGTAGGTGTAGAAGGTTCCTCTGAAAAAACGCTGCGGCGTCTGGCTCATCGCGCGCAGGGCGACGACCGGGACCAGGTAACCGGAATTGGATAGCGGGTCGTCGAAGGCAAAAACATCGCCTTTGAGGTCGGCAAGCGCGTGGGCTTGGGTTCGCCCGGCGGAAGTGATCAGATAGCTTTGATACCAAGGCTGCCCGTGCCAGCCGGGCTGTGCGCACAGCCGCACGAAACCCTTGGCCACCACATACGGAAAGCCGCAGATCCATGCGGCCTCCATTTCATCGGAGCGCAAGGCTTCGAGCGCTTCCTGATAGCTGGATTTCTGGATGATCTGCACCGGCATGCCGAGCCTGGACTGCAAGAAGTCCTGCCAGAGGTGTATCGCCCCGTCGTGCAGGAAGACGTCTGTCACGCCGAAGCGAAACGGCGGCTTGCCACTACGCACAGGACTTTCCCCGAATGCGTTGGACAGGGCGCCGCAGGCCGCGGCGGCGAGAAGGATTCGGCGGTGCATGGTGGCGTCCTCTTAGTTACGAAAACGAAACGCTCTCGATCTGGCGCGTTACCCAGCGGTAACGCCATTGGCGGCGTGCGCCGTCGCAGTGATACGCAAGTGCTTGATTCGACACGATCACGGCGCTCGGCTCGAAGCTGGCACGCTCATTGCAGAGCATTAGGCGCGATTGAGCGTTTCACAACAACCCCGAGGAGGCATCATGACCGAAAAAGTATCGCGTCGCATTTTTCTCAAAGTGGCCGGAACCAGCGTAGCAGGCATGGGTGCGGCTGTG
>JAJZRT010000644.1 GCA_021802595.1 Pseudomonadota bacterium | reverse complement strand
ACATCGACAACGTCATCCAGGCCAACCTGCTCGCCGCCACCAGCCAGCATGCGGACGCGGCCAACCAGGTCTACAACGTCGCGGTCGGCGACCGCACCACGCTGAATCAGCTGTTCGAGGCCATCCGTGCACTGCTCGAACCGAAGTATCCCCACCTCGCCGACTTCAAGCCGGTCTACCGCGACTTCCGTGCCGGCGATGTGCGCCATTCGCTGGCGGACATTTCCAAGGCGCGTACGCGCCTGGGGTATGAACCGACACACCGTATCGGAGACGGCCTGGCCGAGGCGATGGACTGGTATGTGCGGGATCTGGGTTGACGAATCCCGTCCTGCTCCGGCGCCCTGCCGCACGCCTCGACACGGAGCAGGCCGCGGTAACGCTGCGGTTCCAGCATGACGCAGCATGACGAGCAGGTCGAGCCGGGCAGCGAGGCCAGGCAGAGTGCCCTGGAGGTCCTGTTGCGGCGGATGCAGGCCGAGAGCGATTTCCCGGCCCTGTCCGAGGCGATCGGCGACATCAACCGCATCGCCTCGTCCGACCGCGAGGGCGTCAACGCGCTCTCCAACCATATCCTCAGGGACTACGCGCTCACCAACAAGTTGCTGAAGCTGGCCAACGTCGCCTACTACAACCAGGTCGGCGGTGGTTCGATCAGCACCATCTCGCGCGCGGTGGTGATCCTCGGCTTCGATGCGGTGCGTTCGATCGCGCTGAGCCTGATCCTGTTCGACAACCTGGAAAACAAGGCGCATGCGCAGCAGTTGAAGGAGGAATTCGTCAAGGTGCTGTACGCCGGCATGCTGGCACGCGAAATGGCGGGCAGGGCGCAGGTGAAGGATGTGGAGGAGGCATTCATCGGGGCCATGCTGCACAAGCTTGGCCACATGCTCGCCATGTTTTATTTCCCCGCGGAGACGGCGCTGATCCGACAGCGTGTCGAGGCCGAAGGCCTGGGCGAGGCCCGCATCTCGACCGAGGTGCTCGGGATCTCGTTCGAGAATCTGGGCATCGGCATTGCCCGCAGCTGGGGCTTTCCGGACCCGCTGGTGCAGAGCATGAAAAAGCTGCCGGACGGACAGGTCAGGAAGGCCGCGAGCAACGTCGAGCGGTTGCGTGCGCTGGCGGGATTCTCCAACGAGCTGTGCGAGGTCATTCTCGATACGCCGGATGCAGACCGCAACAAGGCGCTGGCCGGGCTCACCGCACGCTTCGCCGATACCGTGCCGGTGACGGCGGAACAGCTGTCCGGGGTGATGGAAAAATCGATGCAGGACATCGCCCAGTTTGCGCTGGTGGTGAATGTCAATCTGAAGCACAGCGATTTTGCCAGGCAGGCCTCGAAATGGGCGGGCATGCCAGAGGCGCCGGATACGGCCGCAGACACACTGCCGGGCGGCGCGGCCGATGCCATGGCCGGGGTGGACGCGGGCGATGCCGGGGGCCGGGCGCAGCGCACGCCCGAAGAGGTCCAGTCCATCCTGGCTTCGGGGCTGCAGGACGTCAGCAATTCGCTGATCGACGATTCGGTTTCCATCAACGACATCCTGCGCATGATCCTCGAGGCCATGTATACCGGCATGGGCTTCGGACATGTGCTGCTGTGCATCAAGGACGGGCGCCGCAATGCGATGTGCGGCAAGTTCGGTTTCGGCGACGGCGCGCAGGATCTGGTCAGGATCTTCGATTTTTCCCTGGCGGGCCAGCCGGACGTATTTCTTGTCGCCCTGCAGAACAACGCCGACATCCTCATCACCGACATCGACGATGCCAAGATCGCCATGCGGATTCCGGCCTGGTACCGCCAGCATGTCCCGGCACGCACCTTCGTGTTGTTTCCCGTCGTGGTGAAGGGCAAGCCGATCGGCCTGATCTATGCCGACCGGCCGCAGGCCGGCGACATCGCGATTCCCGAGAAGGAGCTCTCCTTGCTCAAATCCCTGCGCAATCAGGCGGTGCTGGCCATCAGGCAGTCGCTGTAACGCAGACCGCGGCCGGTTTCGCGCAAGGCGGCCGGCAGAGCCGGCATAATGGCGGCATGCCATGCGTGCGTATCGTCCTTCGTTTCCTGGGCAGTCTGCTGATCGCGGGCTGCGTCGCGTCTGCGCATGCCGTGCCCCTCCCCGACGCTTTCACGGCTGCACTGCAACAGGCCGGCATTCCGCTCGACCATGTGGCCGTGGTGGTGCAGCCGCTCGATGCGGCCGAGCCGCTGCTCAGCCACAACGCCGATGCCGCGCTCAATCCGGCCTCGGTAATGAAACTGGTGACGAGCTTCGCGGCGCTGGACCAGCTGGGTCCCGACTATGCATGGACGACCGACGTCTGGGCGGACGGCCCGGTGGCGGACGGCGTCCTGCACGGCAATCTCGTCATCAAGGGGCACGGTGATCCGGGCCTCACGCTGGAACGCATCTGGCTGCTGCAGCGCGCGTTGCGCGCGCGCGGGATCCGCCACATCGACGGCAACCTGGTTCTCGATGCGAATGCCTTCGATCTGCCGGCGGCCGACCCGGGGGCGTTCGACGGCGAGCCGCTGGCGCTGTACAACGCGATGCCCGGGGCGCTGGTCGCCAACTACAACGCCACGACGCTGCGCCTGAAGCCCGAAGGGCAGCATGTCACGGTCGTCCCGGATATCGCGCTGCCGGGCGTCGTCCTGGAATCGCAGCTGGTGCCCGACGAGACGACACCGTGCAACAGCTGGAAGGATGCGATCGGGACGCTGCTGCCGGCGGATGGGCGCCCTGGCGTGGTGCTGAGCGGGCCCTACCCGCGCAGCTGCGGGGAGCAGGCGATCACGCTCAACCTGTTTGGCCCGGTGGCGACGTTCGATGCGATCTTTCGCGGGCTGTGGGCCGAAGGCGGCGGCACGCTGGCCGGCACCACCGTGGCGGGAACCGCGCCGGACTCGGCGCCATTGCTGCAATTTGCCTCGGAGCCCCTGGTCGTCGCGCTGACCCGCCTCAACAAGTATTCCAACAACCTGATGGCGCGCAACCTGTTCCTGACGCTGGGCGCGGCGGCGTACGGCGAGCCGGCGACGCCCGACAGGGGCGCGCGCGCCGTCCGTGCTGCGCTGGTGCGACGCGGCATCCCCACCCGCAAGCTGGTGCTGGAAAACGGCTCCGGCCTGTCGCGCATCGAGCGCCTGAGCGCGGATACGCTGAACCGGCTCCTGCTTGCTGCCTACCGCACCCCGCTGTTCGCCGAGTTCGAATCGGCGCTGCCGATTCTCGCCCTCGACGGCACCCTGAAGCGCCGCTTCAACGGCAGCCCGCTGGCCGGGACGGCGCACCTCAAGACCGGCACGCTGCGCGACGTCAGCGCGCTCGCGGGCTATGTGGATGGCGCGAACGGGCGGCGCATGAGCTTCGTGATGCTGGTGAACCATGCCAACGCAAACCGCAGCAGGGCAGCCCAGCGCGCGCTGCTGGAATGGATCGAGGCCGGTGCCCGGCCGGCGAGCGGAGGAACGGATGGACTTCGCTGAGGTGCCGGCGTGGGTAGTTCGCAAGGG
>JAJZRT010000643.1 GCA_021802595.1 Pseudomonadota bacterium | reverse complement strand
GGCGTTCTTCCACGTCCAGCTTTTTGGGGTCCTGCCGCGGGTCTTCGATGAATGAAAAATGACTCATGGTTTTTCCTCAGGGTGACGCGGTCAGCTCGCTTCTTCGAGCAGGACATCCAGTTTGGCAGCCTTGGGCACCACCAGCCAGACATCGCGGATAAAGTGGGTCCAGTCCTTGAGTAGCCCCGCGGCATAACTGCTGCCGGTGGCGGCCACATGGGCCTCGATATGGCGCCGCAGGAGGGCCTCGTAGCCGCGCATGGATTCGGTTTCGATCCCGTGATAATTCACCAGTTCACCATTCACTTGATCAGGGAACTGGCGGGCCTGATCGCGGACGAAGGCGAGGCCACCGGTCATGCCCGCCCCGAAATTCACACCGACCGGGCCGAGGATGACGATCTGACCACCGGTCATGTATTCGCAGGCGTGATCTCCGGCGCCTTCGATCACGGCGATGGCTCCTGAATTGCGCACCGCAAAGCGCTCACCGGCGCGTCCCGCGGCGTAGAGGCGTCCCCCGGTGGCTCCGTACAGGCAGGTGTTGCCGACGATGGCCGAGTCCCAGCTGGCATAAGTGACGCCAGCCGGCGGCGCGATGATGATCGTACCGCCATTCATGGCTTTGCCCACATAATCGTTGGCATCGCCATGCAGATGCAGGGTCATCCCCTGTACGCAGAAGGCACCAAAGGATTGGCCCGCGGTGCCCTGCAGGTCGACGTGTACCGCATCTTCCCGCAGCCCGGAATTCCCATAGCGGCGGGCGATTTCTCCGGCAAGGCGGGCGCCGATGGAGCGGTTCACGTTACGGATCGGGTAGTGCAGACGGGTGGGGATTTGCCCTTCCAGCGCGGGTCGGGCGTCCTTCACCATGGTTTCCGCCAGATCCCCCTTGTCGAAAGGCGGGTTGCGGTCCTGGGTCTGAATGTTGGTGTCGGCATTGTGCAGATCGGTGTTGCCCAGCAGCGGACGCAGATCCAGATGTGCCTGTTTTTCCGTCTGCGCCCCACCGATTTCCAGCATCTGGCTGGCGCCGACGAGGTCATCGAAGCGACGGATGCCGAGTTGCGCCATGATTTCGCGGGCTTCTTCGGCGACGAAACGGAAGTAGTTGATGACCATTTCCGGCAGGCCGGTGAAATGTTTGCGCAGGGTCTCATCCTGGGTGGCGATGCCAGTGGCGCAGTTGTTGAGATGGCAGATGCGCAGATATTTGCAGCCCAGTGCGATCATCGGTGCGGTACCGAAACCGAAGCTCTCCGCACCCAGCAGAGCGCCTTTGATCACGTCCAGCCCGGTTTTGAAGCCGCCGTCGGCCTGCAAACGCACCCGGTGCCGCAAGTGGTTGCGGCGCAGGGTGACCTGGGTTTCTGCCAACCCCAGTTCCCACGGCGAGCCGGCATATTTGACCGAACTCAGCGGACTGGCGCCGGTGCCACCGTCGTAACCGGCGATGGTGATACGGTCGGCATAGGCCTTGGCCACGCCGGCGGCGATGGTGCCGACACCGGCTTCCGAGACCAGCTTCACGGAGACGTAGGCCTGTGGATTGACCTGCTTCAGGTCAAAAATGAGTTGGGCCAGATCCTCGATGGAATAGATGTCATGGTGCGGCGGCGGGCTGATGAGGGCGACGCCTTCCTTGGCGTAGCGCAGGCGGGCAATGATGCCGCTGACCTTGTGCCCCGGCAACTGACCGCCCTCTCCAGGCTTGGCGCCCTGTGCCACCTTGATCTGCAACTCTTCGGCGTTGACCGCATACTCCGGCGTCACACCAAAACGACCGGAGGCGATCTGCTTGATCTTGCTGACTTTATTGTTGTGGTAACGGGTCGGATCCTCACCGCCTTCGCCGGAATTGGAACGCCCGCCTATGGTATTCATGGCGATGGCCAGGGCCTCGTGGGCTTCCGGCGACAGGGCACCCAAAGACATGGCCGCCGTGTCGAAACGGCGGGTAATCGCTTCGATGGGCTCCACTTCGCTGAGTGGTATGGGCTGTGCTGCCGGGCGCAACTGCAGCAGATCGCGCAGGTTGGTGACAGGGCGATCGTTCACCAGCCCGGCAAAAACCCGGTAGTCGTCATAGCGCCCTGAACGGACCGCCGTTTGCAGGCTCTGGACGACATCCGGATGGTAGGCGTGATATTCACCGCCGTTGACATATTTGAGCAGGCCGCCCAGTGGCAGCGCCTTTCGGGGCATATACGCATCGCGGACTTGCTGGCGGATGTCGTTTTCGAGATGGCTGAACGACGCCCCGCCGATGCGGTTGACCGTCCCCTTGAAACAGCGCTCCACCACCATCTGATCCAGACCGAGCGCCTCGAAGAGCTGGGTGCTGCGGTACGATGCCAGGGTGGAAATCCCCATTTTCGAGAGGATCTTATAGAGGCCCTTGTCGATGCCCTTGCGATAATTTTCCAGTGCCTTGAGAGCCGTCACCGGCTGGCTGAAGGCGTGCCGTTCGGCCAGGCTGCGGATGATGGCATAGCTCAGGTAGGGGTAGATGGCAGTGGCGCCATAACCGATCAGGGTGGCGAACTGGTGGGGATCGCGGGCATGGGCCGTGGCTGCCACGATGTTGCAGCGGGTGCGCAGGCCGGCATCGATGAGGGCATGGTGGCCAGCGCCCACCGCCATCAGCGCCGGGATGTAGAGCCGGTCACGCTCCAGGGCGTGATCCGAGAGCACCAGGATGACGGCCCCGTGCCGCACCGCCTCGATGACCGCCTCGCAGAGTGCCTCGATGGCCCCTCCCAGATTGCTGTCCGCAGCGGAATAGCAGAGATCGAAGGTCTGGCTGCGGAAGGCGGGTTCCGTGTGGCTGGTGAGGGCGCTGAAAATGGCATCGGAGAGCACCGGGGAGTGTACTTCGATGCGCCGGGCATATTGGGGTCGCTCGGCAAACAGATTGCTTTCGCTGCCGATGACCGTGTTGAGGGACATCACCAGCGCTTCGCGCAGGGGATCTATGGGGGGGTTGGTGACCTGGGCGAACTGCTGTCGGAAATAATCGGCGATGTGCCGGGTCTGCCGCGACAGGACCGCCATGGGGGTATCGTCACCCATGGAACCGACGGCTTCCTGGGCACCCTCGGCGAGGACGCGGATCACCTGGTCTTCTTCCTCAAAGCTGACGCCAAAGGCCTTTTCACTGACCAGCAGGTCGTTCACCGGTAACGCGGGGGTGGCAGCCCGATCGTCGCTGTCGAGATGTTCGGCATACAGATCCAGCCATTCCCGGTAGGGGTGGCTGTTCTGGATTTGCGCGTCGATGTCCGCCGACTCCAGAAATTTTCCCGTGCCCATATCCACCGCCACCAGTTGCCCCGGCCCGACTCGCCCCTGCACGACGATGTCGCGGTGATCGTAGTCGAAGACGCCCACTTCGGAGGAGATGTTGATGATCCGGTCTTTGGTGATGACATAACGGGCCGGACGCAGTCCGTTGCGATCCAGTGCGCAGGCCGCGATGCGCCCGGTGTTGAGCACCAGTCCGGCGGGGCCGTCCCAGGCCTC
>JAJZRT010000642.1 GCA_021802595.1 Pseudomonadota bacterium | reverse complement strand
GATCTGTCTATGGCGTGCTGGGGTGGCTCGCCCAGCGGATGTTCTCGATCGACGGGGTGGTCGGTTTCTTCTGGCCCGCCAGTGGCTGGGCGCTGGCGGTGCTGTTGCTGGGCGGCCGCCGCTACGCAGGGGCCATTGCACTGGGCGCCTTCGCCGTGCTGGCGCTGAACCGGGCGCCCCTGGCGGTCGCGCTGGCGGGCAGCCTGGGCGCCACCGCCTCCGCCTTGCTGGGCCAGTGGCTGTTGCGCCGCGACGCGGGGTTCGACACCTCGTTTCTCCGCCTGCGCGACTATGGCCAGCTGCTGCTCAAGGCTGCGCTGGGGGCCAGTGCTATCAGTGCCTTGGTGAGCGTCAGCAGCGCCAGCCTGTTCGGTTTTCTGCCAGCCGCGAGTTTTTTCACGAGCGCATTCCAGTGGTGGGCTGGCGACGCCATGGGCGTGATGCTGGTCACGCCGCTGGTGATGACGCTCGTGCGCCCACGCCACAAATTTCTGGACAAGGAGCGGGGCCTGGAAACCATCCTGGTCCTGCTGGCCGGCGTTCTGGTCGGGCAGGTCGTCCTGCTCGGCTGGCTGCCGGACCTGTTGAGTGCGATGCCGCGCAAGGCGTACTGGCTGTTCCCCCTCATCGTCTGGTCGGCAGTGCGCCTCGGGCTGCTGCCCGTCCTCGCCTTCCTCCTGATCACGACGATCCAGTCCATGATCGGGATCGACGGCAACTACGGCTTTTTCGCCGGCGCCACGCCGGCATTCAGGATCCTCGATGGCTGGTCCTTCATTTCCACGTTGGCCCTGGTGGGGATCACGCTGTCGGTTTACTTCAAGGAGCGCGAAAAGGATGAGGCCGAGCTGCGCATCGCGGCCACCGCCTTCGAATGCCAGGAAGGCATGATCATCACCGATGCCCACATGCGGATCCTGCGAACCAACCAGAGCTTCAGCCGCATCATGGGCTACAGCCAGGAGGAGGTCCTGGGCCAGCGGACCACCTTCATGCGCGCGGACCGCCAGCCGGCCAGCTTCTACGAGAGCGCCTGGCGCACCGCCCGCGAGCAGGGCATCTGGAACGACGAGGTCTGGCACCGGCGCAAGAATGGCGAAGTCTTCCCGCAGTGGCTCACGGCCACGGCGGTCAAGGACGACACGGGCGTGATCACCAACTACGTCGTCACACACACCGACATCTCCTACCGCAAGCAGAAAGAGGCCGAGCGGCTGGCCAGCCAGCTGGAGCAGCGCGACGCGCTGGTGCGCGAGATCCATCACCGCATCAAGAACAATCTGCAGGGCATCACCGGCCTGCTGCGCCAATTCGGTCAACAGCACCGGGAGGTGCAGGAACCGATCAACCTCGCAATCGCCCAGGTGCGCAGCATCGCCGTCATCCACGGGCTTCAGGGGCGCAGCGCCGACCTGCGGGTGCGGCTTTGCGAGCTGACGCCGGCGATCGCGACCGAGACTGCCGCCTTGTGGCAGGCGCCGGTGCGGGTGGACCTCCCGGATTCCTGGGTACCGTGTCTTGTAGCGGAGGCTGAGGCGGTTCCCATGGCGCTGATCATCAGCGAGCTGATCACGAATGCCGCCAAGCACGCACAGCCCACCGAACAGGGAATCGACGTGCGCCTGCGCAAGGGCGAACGACCGGAACAGCTGCTGATCCGCATCAGCAACCCCGGCATCTGGCTCACGGACGGCCGCAGCGGCCGGAGCGGACTGCAGCTCGTTGATGCTATGCTGCCGCGGAGCGGGGCGCAGATCCTGCGCACCAGCGAGGATGGGATGATCCACGTCACGCTGGTGCTGGAGCCCCCCGTCATTTCTCTTGAAGCCCCACGGAAAATGCATGGCCCCGCCTCTGACGCGCAAAGCCCGGTTGCTGCTGGTTGACGACGACCGGCTGGTCCTGTCCACCCTGGGCAGTGGCTTGCTGGACGCCGGCTATGAAATCACCACCGCCGAGTCGGCCGAAGATGCCGAGGTCCTGCTCGCCAGTGGCATGCGTCCCGATCTGGCCATCATCGACATCCGCATGACCGGCCAGGATGGCCTGTACCTCGCCCGGCGCCTGCGTGAGCTGGACCACATCCCCTTCCTGATGCTCAGCGCCTACAGCGAGCAACGGATGATCGACCAGGCCAGCCGCCACGGCGCCCTGGGCTATCTGGTCAAGCCGCTGGACACCCCGCAGCTGCTGCCCGCCCTCGAAGCCGCGCTGTCGCGCGCCAATGAACTGCAGACCCTGCGCGAGACACGCGCCCAGTTGCAGGCCGCGCTGGACGCCGAGCGCGACATCAGCATTGCCATCGGCATCACCATGGCCCTGCATCAGCTCCAGCGCCAAGACGCCTTCGAGCTCCTGCGCAAGACTGCGCGCAGCCAGCGTCGCAAGCTCGCCGAACTGGCAACGGAGATCATCCGCAGCCCGCAGGCGATCAAACCCTGACCAGCGCGCCCAGCGCACCGAAACGCCGGTCCGTGACGATCAGCTGCCGCAAGGCCGCAGGCCGCCGGTTGGTGGGCAACCGCCGGCGCCGGCGATCCATGCCCGCGCCAGCCGTCCCGCCGGGCGGACCGCCACCGCGGGCTGAAACGCGGCTGAAACGCGGAACTAAGTCACATGGGGCAGTTGACGGGAATCAACACATGTCGCTATAAGTACAGCCGTGAGTATCTCCGTGCGGAGAAACTTGCTCATGAGGCCCTGACCCTGCCTTGTGGAACCCTTCGGTGGCGCGCGGCGCCACTGGCGTTTTCTGCATACAGGAGTCCGTGCGAGAGACCTCATGCGCACCAATTTGCCCATCACCCAGCGCGAGTACCAGTTTCCCGACGGGGAAACCCTGTTGTCGGCAACCGACACATCGAGCCACATCCAATATGCCAATGCGGCCTTCATCCGCACCAGCGGATTCCGCGTTGACGAACTGATCGGCCAGCCCCACAACCTCGTGCGCCACCCGGACATGCCGGCACAGGCCTTTGCCGACATGTGGCGCACCCTCAAGGACGGCCAGTCGTGGACCGCCCTCGTCAAGAACCGGCGCAAGAATGGCGACCACTACTGGGTGCGTGCCAATGCCGCCCCCATGCGCCGCAACGGCGAGGTCGTGGGCTATCTGTCGGTACGCACCAAACCCAGCCCCGAGGAAATCGCCGGTGCCGAGGCCTTGTACTGTCGCTTCCGCGAGGACCGCGCTGGCGGCCTGGCATTCCACCGCGGACTTGTCGTGCGCACCGGCTGGCTGCGTTGGCGGTCCACCCTGCAACTCCTGCCGACCGCCTGGCGGGTACGCCTGCCGCTGCTGGCGCTGGCCGTGGTCCTGGCGCCCCTGCTGATCGCGGCCGGACACACTGCCCTGGCCGCGACCCTGGCCGTTGCCCTGCTGCTGGCGGATCTGTTCATCGAAGCGCAGGTGACCGGCCCGCTGGCGCGCGTGCGCGGCATCGCCCAGCAGGTCGCCAGCGGGGAGCCGGCCGACAACCTGCACCTGGACCGCTGTGACGACATCGGCCTGCTGGCGCGCGCC
>JAJZRT010000641.1 GCA_021802595.1 Pseudomonadota bacterium | reverse complement strand
TCGACTGCAACAACGCCCTTTGCTTGGTTTCCTGATTGACCCCTTTGGGATGTCTGCTCGTGCCATGGCGCTAGACGGGGATCACATCAGGATTACGCGACGCGGACAGGTAGCGACCGTGTCACTGCAGGCGCTGACCCATGCACCAGCTCTCCGGAAAGGGATGCTCGGAACTGCGCTGACCATAAACTCGCAGGAGCATAACAATGTCACGCTGAAAGGGGCGGGGCACATCGCAGCCAGGGAGTTCGCGGAAGAGGTCAAGGAGGCCTGGACGCGTTTCAATCTCGCAGCCCTTGATAAGGAGGCGGCGCGACTGGACAGGGTCCTTGCCGGGGTGCTGGCGCTGGCAGCACCGCCTAGCTATCCGTCGGCGTGCCAGATCGCGCCGCTGCTGGATGACGCCCGGGCTCTGGATGCATCGCTCCTGTCGAAGCTGAATGCCGACGCCATCGGTCCCGAGGTCGTCGCGCGCATTGCGCCCGTCCGCAAGTTTGCGACCGACCCGCGGACAATACGGGCGAATGCCATCGCCGCCTTCGTCGCGACCGAATTGGACCGCTGGAAGGATTTCTTCGACACCATCGAAAGCAAGCCGCTCACGCCAGAACAGCGCCTTTCGGTCGTTGTCGACGAGGATGCGACTCTGGTCCTTGCCGGGGCGGGATCCGGAAAGACCAGCGTCATCACCGCCAAGGCGGCCTATCTGGTCAAGGCGGGCATCCGCCAGCCGGAGGAAATCCTGCTTCTGGCTTTCGCGAAGAATGCGGCCGAGGAAATGTCGGAACGGGTCGAAGCCCGATCCGGCGTGCCAATCGTCGCGCGGACCTTCCACGCGATTGCCTACGACATCATCGGGATCGTCGAAGGGTCAAAACCAGCCTTGGCGGATCATGCCACCGACGACACGGCCTTCTCCAACCTGATCAAGCAGATCCTGAAGGACCTGGTTTACCGCCTGTCAGAGGTGTCGAAGGCGATCATCCAGTTCTTCGCGCATTTTCTGGTCGAGCCCAAGACGGAATGGGACTTCAAGACCAAGCACGACTTCTACACCCACATGGAAGCGCAAGACCTGCGGACGCTGCAGGGCGAGAAGGTCAAGAGCTACGAAGAGCTGCAGATCGCCAACTGGCTTTACGAAAACGGCGTCGAGTACGAGTACGAGCCCCTATACGAGCACAAGGTTTCCGAGATCGGCAGGCGCGATTACCAGCCAGATTTCCGCCTGACCGAAAGCGGCATCTACATCGAGCATTTCGGAGTGCGGCGAGAGAAGACGCGGGACTGCAGCGAAAGGCTGGTCACTGCGCCTTTCGTGGACCGCGACGAATACCTGGCGGGGATGGACTGGAAGCGGAAGGTCCACGCCGAGCATCAAACCACCCTGATCGAGACCTTCAGCTATGAACGGCAGGAGGGCCGCCTGCTGACCAGCCTCGCAGAGAAGCTGGCGCCGCATGTCACCCTGAACCCCCGGCCGGTCGAAACCATCTATGACCAGATCGTCGAGCTGAAGCAGGTCGATGACTTTTCCAAGCTGCTCGGAACCTTCCTGCGCAAGTTCAAGAGCGGCGGCTACAGCCTGCAGGACTGCGAGACCAAGTCAGATCAGATGAAGCTTGGCAAGCGCGCCCGGGCATTCTTCGACGTGTTCGCGCCGGTCTTCGAGGAATATCAGAAGCGCCTTGAGGGCCGGATCGACTTCGAGGACATGATCCTGCGCGCCGCACGCTATGCAGAGGACGGCCGCTATGTCAGCCCGTTCCGCCATATTCTCGTCGACGAGTTCCAGGACATCTCGCAAAGCCGCGCAAGGCTCGTGAAGGCGTTAAAGGCCCAGCATCCGGATGTGCGCATCTTTGCCGTGGGTGACGACTGGCAATCGATCTTCCGCTTCGCAGGGTCCGACATCCACCTGATGCGCCATTTCGGGCGGGAGTTCGGGGGCCGTTTCGATGGCGAGACTGACGTACACAGGACCGTCGACCTCGGCCGCACATTTCGGTCGGTCGACCAGATTGCCTTTGCCGCCCGAACATTCGTTCTGCGGAACCCCGCCCAGATCGACAAGAAGATCGTCCCGGCCGGAACCGCCACCGAACCGGCGATCAGGGTCGTCTCCGTGTCCAAAAGCGAGGACGAGGGGAAACTCAACGAGGTGCTTGCCACCCTGTCTGCCGCCGCGGCTCTCGAGGCCAAGCCCGCGACGGTACTGCTCCTCGGGCGCTACCGTTTCAACGAACCGGACATGCCGGGTCTGCGGCGCCGCTTCCCGCGGCTGAAGATCGACTTCAAGACCATCCACGCCTCAAAGGGGCTGGAAGCCGACCATGTCATCCTGCTCAGCGCCGATAGCGGGCGCATGGGGTTCCCGTCAGAGATTGTGGACGACCCGCTCCTGTCGCTGGTTTCGCCGGAGGAGGAGGCGTTCCAGAACGCAGAGGAACGGCGCGTCATGTATGTGGCGATGACGCGGGCCCGACATACCCTGACGATCCTTGCCTCGAATGCCCGACCGTCGTCCTTTGTGACCGAGCTTCGGAAAGACCCTGCCTACGGGATTTCGACAGCCCCTGGAGCTGAACCCGAGGCTCATGTCTGCGGCGAATGCGGGGGACGATTGCTGGGCGTGACCGGGCAGGATGGCCGCATCTGGTATCGCTGCGAGCATGTGCAGCATTGTGGAAACCTGTTGCCCGCCTGCCCATCCTGCGGCACGGCACTGCCACGCCATGCCGATGGGACCAGCGAGGTTCGATGTTCCTGCGGTGCAACTTATCCGACCTGCCCAGACTGCGAAGATGGCTGGCTGGTCGAACGCAGCGGCAGTTTCGGAAAGTTCCTCGGCTGCGTGCGCTATCCGACCTGTACAGGGAAAGCGAAAATCACGAACGGCGATCAGCCTGCAATCCCCAAGCCTCGGCGCCGAAAGAAGGCCTGACCTCACCGCCTAGAAATCGGTCTCCAGGTAGACCCCGGCGCAGTCGAAGGCTACGGCGGCGGCCGTCGCGCCGGTATTGAGGAACAGTCGCGGCGACAGGAATTGCGTCGCAGCGGGCAAGTCAGCGCTAATCTCCTGCTCAAAGATCGCACCGGAGACTTCGTCGACGACACGCACCCAGACCGAGTTGCCATTCGGCGCGGCGGCGATGAAGAGCGTCAGCACGCCGCCGGTGGCGATGGCGAAGGACGCGCCCATGTCGGTCAGGGTCGGTGCGCCGGTGCCGTCGTTCGCGACCAGCTGCCAACGGGTGTGGGTGCCGCGCTGGAAGCCGATGCCGATGCAGTTGATGGTGGCGGCCAGCGTCAGGGTGGTGGCAAGCGCAGCGGTGGAGCCGTAGAGGCCGAAGAAGCCCATGCCGGTCGCCTGCAGGGTGGTCAACGAGATCCGCGTGACGAAGGTCCAGCCGCCGAGGCCCGCCGCGTTTCCCCACCAGCAGGCCCAACCTGCGGAACGCTGATCGGCCACCGAGTCCACGACCGCAGCCGAGGTCAGACGCCAGCGCCGCATCGAGGCGGCGAGGT
>JAJZRT010000640.1 GCA_021802595.1 Pseudomonadota bacterium | reverse complement strand
CGGCGCCACCGGCATGGCCTATCTCGAATACTGGCGCAGCCAGGGCGTGCAGGTCGACGTGCTGACCAACGCCTACGCCGCCAGCGACGTGCCGATCGTGCATGCCGGCTATGCCAACTACCGCATCCCGCTGCTCGAAGCCGGCGTCAACCTCTACGAGCTGAAGCCGGTGGCCGAGCCCATCGGCGGACGCCTGCGCGACCTGCGCAGCGGCTCGTCGCGCGCCAGCCTGCACGCCAAGACCTTCGTCTTCGACGATGCGCATGTATTCATCGGCAGCTTCAACTTCGACCCGCGCTCGACCCTGCTCAACACCGAAATGGGCCTGGTGATCCACTCGCCCGAACTCGCCCGCGAGGTCACCGACATGGCCGAGGACGCCATGCGCCCCGAACGCAGCTTCCGGCCGCGGCTGGTCGACGAAACCGTCGACAACAGGATCGTGAAACGCCTGCAATGGACAGATGTCCACCAGGGCACCGAACGCACCTTCGATGTCGAGCCCGACACCACGCCCATCCAGCGCGGCCTGCTGCATGTGCTGCAGATGCTGCCGATCGAGGGTTACCTGTAAGCCACGGTAAAATCGGGTTTTCGGTTCTGCTGGATATACGTATGCGCCTCGGCACCCCGCTCTCCCCGTCCGCCACCCGCGTCATGCTGCTGGGTGCCGGCGAACTCGGCAAGGAAGTCATCATCGCGCTGCAGCGCCTCGGCATCGAAGTGATCGCGGTCGACCGCTATGAAAACGCCCCCGGCCATCAGGTCGCGCACCGCACCCATGTCATCGACATGAGCGACGGCGCCGCCCTGCGCACGCTGATCAAGGCGGAAAAACCCCATCTGGTGGTGCCGGAAATCGAGGCCATCGCCACCGAGACGCTGCTGGAGATCGAAGCCGCCGGGCTGGCCGAGGTCATCCCCACCGCGCGCGCCGCCAATCTCACGATGAACCGCGAGGGCATCCGACGGCTGGCCGCGGAAACGCTGGGGCTGCCGACCTCGCCCTACGTGTTCGCCGACAGCCTCGCCGAGTTGAGCGAAGCCGCCGGCAAGCTGGGCTACCCGGTGATCGTCAAGCCGGTGATGTCGTCGTCCGGCAAGGGCCAGTCGCGCGTCGACGACGCCAGCGAACTCGCCGCCGCCTGGGACTATGCGGCGGCCGGCGGCCGTGTGCACAAGGGCCGCGTCATCGTCGAGGGCGTGATCGACTTCGACTACGAGATCACGCTGCTGACCGTACGCGCAGTGGGGACGTCGGGCCAGGTCGAAACGCATTTCTGCGAGCCCATCGGCCACGTGCAGGTGAAGGGCGATTACGTCGAATCGTGGCAGCCGCAGGCGATGTCGGCCGCTGCGCTGGCGCGTGCCCAGGAGATCGCCACCGCGGTCACCGGAAACCTGGGGGGACGGGGCATTTTCGGCGTCGAGCTGTTCGTCAGGGGCGACACCGTGTGGTTCTCGGAGGTCAGCCCGCGCCCGCACGACACCGGGATGGTGACGATGGCGACGCAGCGGCTGAACGAATTCGAACTGCACGCCCGCGCCATCCTCGGCCTGCCGGTCGATACCGGCCTGCGCGAACCCGGCGCGTCGGCCGTGATCTACGGCGGCATGGACGCTGCCGGCATTGCCTTCGACGGCGTCGCCGAGGCCTTGCAAATGCCCGGGATCGATATCCGGCTGTTCGGCAAGCCCGAGGCCTTCGTCCGCCGCCGCATGGGCGTGGCGCTCGCCACCGCCTCCAGCACCGACGAGGCCCGCAAGCTTGCCCAGGCGGCGGCCGCCGCGGTCAAGCCGGTGAAAGGGTAAGCATGCAGACCCACTACGAACGCCTTGGCGGTGGCGATGCGATCCGCAGGCTGGTCGACCGCTTCTACGACCTGATGGATGAGGATCCCGACTACTACGGCATCCGCAAGCTGCACCCGGCTGACCTCATCGAATCGCGCAACAAGCTGTTCTGGTTTCTCTCCGGCTGGACCGGCGGCCCGCCCGAATACACCGACCGCTTCGGCCACCCCTTCCTGCGCCGCCGCCACATGCCCTTCGTCATCGGTGAAGCCGAGCGCGACCAGTGGATGGGCTGCATGATCCGCGCGATGCAGGATGTCGGCGTGGACGCCGCCATGCAGCAGGAATTGACCGCCGCATTCTTCAAGACCGCCGATTTCATGCGCAACCAGCCGGGATGACCATGAAGCGGCTGATCGCCTGGGGAGGTCTGTTCGCCGTGCTGGCCGCACTCATCGTGCTGCCCTGGCTGATGCTGGACGATGCCCCGGCAATCGAGCCGCCGGCGCAGTTTCACCGCACCGACCTCGCCTGGATCAAGTCCCTGTTCGAAAAGCACGACCCGCGCGGACAGACGCCCGACGTGGTGCAAAGCATCCAGCTCGACGAGGCCGAACTCAACCGGCTGCTCAACTACGCCGTCGAATTGCGTCGCGTCAGCGGCATTGCGGCCGACCTCACGCCGGGACTGGCGACCCTCACCGCCACGCTCACCGTGCCGCCGAACCCGTTCGGGCGCTATCTCAACATCACGGCCGAATTGGCCGACGTGCCCGGCGGCATCCGCATCCAGAGCCTGCAGCTGGGCAGCCTGCCGCTGCCCGGGATCTTGGCGAACTGGACGGCACGCCTTGCGCATCGCTGGCTGCGCCGCGATCCGACCTATGCCGCGCTGGCCGACGCGTTCATCCGGGTAAGTTTCGACGAAAACCAGGCCACCCTGGATTACCGCTGGCGTCCCGAACTGCTGACCCGGATCGAACGCAAAAGCGCCGAACTGCTGATCGCGCCGGAAGACCAGGCACGCATGCTGGCCTATGCCGCCAAACTGGACGCCCTGCTGAAACCCTACCCGCGCGGCAGCACGGTACCGCTGGTGAGCGTCACAGGCCCGCTGTTCACCTACGCCCTGCAAACCGGCAATGACGCCCGCGAGGAAAACCGCGCCGCGCTCACCGCCCTTGCGGCGTATTTGGGGGGGATCAGCCTGCCCAAGCTGCTGGAGGGTGACAGCCATTCGATCCGGCGGGCACCGCGCGTGCTGCTGGCTATCCACGGCCGGCGCGACTTTGCCGAGCATTTCGTGATTTCCGCCGCGCTGTCGGCCAACGGCGGCGGCCGCCTGGCCAACGCCATCGGCCTGATGAAGGAAGAAGAAGACGCCGACCGGGGGTCGGGGTTCAGTTTCACCGACCTGGCCAACGATCGCGCCGGCGTGAAGCTCGGTACGCGCGCGACCGGCGACGACGCTGCCCGGGTGCGGCAGCTGCTGGCCACCGCCCGCAAGGATGCAGACCTGCTGCCGGATTTCCACGACCTGCCGGAATTCATGCCGCAGACCGAATTCGACCGTCGCTTCGGACCGGTCGGCAGCGCACGCTACCAGCAGATGATCGACCGCATCGACGGCCGGCTGGCCGCGCATCGGCTTGCCCAATAAATAGTCAATAAACCCTGTTATAATGCCGGGTTTCCCGCAATCCGGCACCCCATCATGTCCCGCAAGCTCCGCAACATCGCCATCAT
>JAJZRT010000639.1 GCA_021802595.1 Pseudomonadota bacterium | reverse complement strand
GCGCAGCATCAGCACGCTAACGATCACCCGCGGCTGCGCATGTTTGTCGACGTTGAATAGGCGCTGGCGCAGCGGCGCCCAGTCCTTCTCGCCCAGTTCCGCCTTTTTGCCGGAATCGACGGTCAGCACGTCGGCTTCGTGCAGGCCTTCGTCGAGCAGGAACTCCGTCACCAGCGGCGATACCGTGGTGTCTTCGCACACCACCAGCATCTTCGGCTGGCGGGCGGCGTCGATGCGGGCGAAATCCGCCTCCAGCTTGCGCAGCTTCTGCAAGCCGGCACGCAGCATCACGCGCTGGCCTTCCGACAGCCGCACGTTGCCGTCGTCGTCGCGCTCGGCCTTGAACTCCAGCGGCAGTGCGCCCAGCTCCTTGCGCTTGTCCAGTACCAGCGATTTCACCAGCCCGAGACGCATCGCCGCCTTCAGGTCGAAGTCCACCACGATGTGCGGGAAGTACAGCTTGGCCTTTTTCCTGCCGCCGCCCACGTCGTTGTAGGGCGTGGCGGAGAAATCCACCTGCACGAAGCCCCGGCCTTTGCCCTCGGCGATGATCGACAGGCTTTTCTGCCATTCGACCTCGCTGGTCTCGCCTTCCTTTTTCAGCTCGTGGATGTGGTGCGCCTCGTCGTTGAACACCATCAGGTCGGGCAGGCCGGCGAGATAGCTCAATACGTTGCCGCGCGCCCAGCGGCGGTCGAGCACGTCGAGACTGTTGCCGGCGGCGCGCCCCGGCGTCAGCGGCAGCACGCTATAGGCCACCGCGGCGGCATCGGCGACCATGCCGGGCGCCGCGATCTGTTCGGCTTCCTCCTGTGCGGCCTCTTCTTCGGCCTCGCTGAGCAGATGCCAGTTGGTGATCGCGATCATGCCGTTGCCGGTGGCTTTCAGGCCGATCTCCTGTTTCATGCACACGTTGCCGCGCACGAACTGCGCCACGCGCTCGCGCCGCGCCGGCGGGATGAACAGTTCGGCGTAGCTGGCGATGTCGGAGCTGGCGAAGTCGCGGCTCTTGTCCTCGCGCTCTTTGCCGAGGAAGGCGTCGAGCAGGCGCTCGTAGACGATCAGGCCGGGGGTCACGATCAGGAAGCGGCGGGTGAAGCGCGAATCGTCGCGGCCCTCGTCCAGTGCCGTCGTCTTGTTTAGTAATTGCCAGATCAGCAGCGCCTGCAGCACCCAGGTCTTGCCGGTGCCGGTGGCCATCTTCAGACAGTATTTGGGGTGGCCGTTCTTGCCCCGCAGCACCTCGTCGAGGCGCGTGCCCTGCAGTAGCGCCTCGGCGCACACCTGCTGGTACAGATCCTCCAGGTTCGGGCTACCCAGCACCTCATGAGCCACGATCACGTTGAGGATCGCCTGCTTCTGGCCGGTATGGAAATTGAACATACGCGACTCGCAGGCGTCGTCGCCGAACCACCAGCGCAGCAGTTCGGCGGTCACCGGCGTCACCCACTCGTAGATGTCGGCGACGCCCTGTTCCAGCCCGATGCACAACTGCCCGGAACGGCGGGTGAGCGCGGCGGCCAGCGCCAATGGCTGGGTCGGCTCACCCATGGTCGGGCTCCCTGCGCTTGCATGACGTAAACGCATTGTTTATGGTGGGCAGGCGAACATCGACCGTGCCGACAGGAGTCATCGGGTGATAAGGAGCTTCGCTGACAAGGAAACCGAGTTGCTGTTTGCCACGGAGCGGTCCCGTCGATTGCCTCCGGAGATTCAGCGCCGCGCCCTGGTGAAACTTAACCATCTCGATCACGCTGAGGTGCTGGATGACTTGAGGTTCCCACCTTCGAACCGACTTGAGCTTTTGAGAGGAGATCGCGCGGGGCGGTGGAGCTTGCGCATCAATGATCAATGGCGACTGTGCTTCCGTTTTGAAGGTCGTGACGCCTTTGATGTCGAAATCGTCGATTACCACTGAGGCCTTGAACCCATGTCCATACCAGCCACCAAGAACGGCCTTCCACCCATCCACCCCGGCGAGCACCTTCGTGAGATTTTGGAGGAGCTGGGCCTGAGTCAGGCCGCGTTTGCTCGCTCCATTGGCGTGTCGCCGATGCGGATATCGCATGTCGTCCGTGAGGAGCGACCGGTTACCGCTGAACTCGCGCTGCGGCTTGGGCGTGCCTTTGGGCAGACCCCGCAGTTCTGGATGAACCTGCAGACTGGCTATGACCTCAAGATCGCCGAGCGCGAACTGAAGGCGAGCCTGCGGAAAGTTCAGCCATTGGCGGCCTGAATATTCCTTGCCGTCATTCCAGCGCAAGCTGGACAAGCGCGAAGCGCGCAGAACATCCGAAGGATGGCCCCGAAGGGACGAGTGAAGCGAGTCATCCAGTGCCTTGGCCTGCCTGAAGTCACTGGATGACCAGCGTTCGCTGTTGAAGGGCGCCTCCGGCTTTCGCCGGAATGACGAAGGTCGGGGCGTCCCGCGAACAATCACTTCCCGCCCTCCGCCACCACCTGCACCACCTCGGCCTCGAAGCCGAACACGTCGACCACGCGCACGCAGACGCGGCGTTCTCCCTTCTTATGCGGCACGTTGAAGTTGGCGGCGGTCACCACGCGCAGTGCATCCTCGTCGTTGGCGGTGTTGCCGCGGTAGTCCTGCCAGACCGAGCGGAACACTTCGCCGTCGTAATCCGGGTCCACCGCCCAGTACTCGATCAGCGCCAGCGGCTCGGCGTTCATCACCTTGAGCAGATTTTTCCGGTTCTCTTCGTCGAGGTTGATCGCCTCGGGCGAGAGCAGCACGTAGTTGTCCAGGGTGACTTGCAGCTGCTCCTCGTCGCCGTTGCGTAGGCGTCGCACAGGTTTCACGGTCAGATACTGCAGGCTGGAGAAACGCACCTGGCCGCGCAGCTTCTCGATGCCGCCTTTCTTGCGCAGGCGGTCGAGCAGGTCGGGCGGGATCACCAGCACTTCCAGCCGCGCATCGTTCAGCGCGGCGATGCTCTGACCGATCGATGGCTCGAAGTTCCAGCCCAGCACGACCACCCGGTCCCAGCCGCCAAGCAGGTGGTTGCGCTGCGAGATCGCCTTGCGCAGCGTGGCGTCGCCGGTGAGCTTGTTTGGCGAATCCACCATCACCAGCGTCTTCTTGCCGGCAAATACCACCGCGCCGAGATTGCGCGGCGGGTTGTCCTCCGGCGGCAGCGGCAGCGCGCCGTACAGCGACAGCACGATGTCGGACAGGTCGCCGATACGGAACTTGCGCCCCAGCGAACTCTTCGCCGCCTCGACCTGGTAGTCGCCGATCGCCTGGTATAGGAAGGGTCTGGCGCCCTGGTCGATCAGTCGCTTGCGCATGATCATGCAGGCGGGCTTGCCGAGGTCGGTGGTGATCCAGCGGCGGCCGAGCTTTTCGGCGACGGCAGCGACGGTGCCGGAGCCGCCGAAGGCGTCGGCAACTAGCGCGCCAGGATGCGTGGAAGCCTCGATGATGCGGGCGAGCAGGTTTTCGTTCTTCTGGGTTTCGTAACCCACCTTCTCACGCGAAAAGCTCATGATCTGTATCGAATCCATCCGATCCATGTCTGAGCAG
>JAJZRT010000638.1 GCA_021802595.1 Pseudomonadota bacterium | reverse complement strand
GCCAGTTGTCGATATAGAACTTGGCCGCGACGAAGGTTTCGGTGATCGAGTTCGGCTCGACGTTTTCTTCCTGCTGATACGCCTGCACCATCTCCCCGTTCACACTGCCACGCGCATACTGCGCACGCACTGCGTGGGCATGGACCGCCCGCTTGGCAATCGGCCGGATCGAGCGCAGCACCTTGACCTTCTCGTCGCGCAATGCATCGGCCTCGAGCGCTGGGGGCGGCTCCATCGCAACGACGGTGAGCAGCTGCATCAGGTGGTTCTGCAGCATGTCACGCAGCGCGCCCGCGCGGTCGTAGTAATCGGCGCGTTTTTCGATGCCGATCGACTCGGCCACCGTGATCTGCACGTGGTCGATGAAGTTGCGGTTCCACAGCGGTTCGATCAGCGTGTTGGCGAAGCGGAAGACAAGCAGGTTCTGCACCGTTTCCTTGCCGAGAAAGTGATCGATCCGGTAGACCTGCTCCTCGTCGAAATGCTGATGCAGCAGGCGATTCAGCATCTGCGCCGATTCGAGGTCTTCACCGAAGGGCTTTTCGATCACCACCCGGCTCAGGCCGCGCGGCTTGTTGAGCCCGACCGCTTCGAGGTTCTGGATCACCGCGCTGAATTCGGCCGGCTTGATCGCCAGGTAGAACACCGCGCTCGAACAGGCCGATTCCGGCGGCAGGCGCTCCGCGAGCGAACGGAAGGAGTCGACATCGTTGAGGTCGCCCTTGTGGTAGGCGAAACGGGCAAGGAAGCGTTCGAATACCGGGGTATCGAGCGAACCCTTGATCTTGCCCCGGAGAACTTCGCGCATGTGCTCGCGCCAGCTGTCCGTCGTCCAGTCGCGGCGCGAGAACGCGATGATGGTCAGCGACTCGGCCAGGCGGGCCGCCGCTTCGAGGTGATACAGCGCAGGCAGCAGCTTGTTCGATGCCAGGTTCCCCGTCGCGCCGAAGATGACGAACGAACAGGGCAGATTGTCGGAACCCGCGTTCTTGGCCAGATTCATCTCAGCCCTCCTTCACCGCATGGCCGCCGAACCCCTGGCGCATCTTGGCCAGCATTTTCGCGGCGTAATCGTTCCTGCCCTGGCTGGCAAAACGCATCATCAGGGCGAGCGACATCACCGGCGTGGGAATGCCCTGTTCCACCGATTCCAGTGCAGTCCAGCGGCCCTCGCCCGAATCGGCGACAAAGGGTTCGATGGATTCCAGCGTCTGGTCCTGTGCCAGGAAATCCGCCGACAGGTCCAGCAGCCAGGAGCGCACCACGCTGCCATGCCGCCACAGCTCGGCGATTTCCCCGATATCGAGATCGAAGCCCGGTTTGTTCTTCATCAATGCGAAGCCTTCGGCGAAGGCCTGCATCATGCCGTACTCGATGCCGTTGTGGACCATCTTCACGAAGTGGCCGGAACCGACCGGACCGGTGTGCAGCCAGCCTTCCGTCGGGGTGGGCGCGAGTGCTTCCATATAGGGTTTGAGCCGCGCAGCAGCCGCATCGCTGCCGCCGAACATGATGCAGTAGCCGTTCTCCAGTCCCCACACGCCACCGGACACGCCGGCATCGGCAAATTCGACCGACTGTTTCGCCAGACGCTCGGCGCGGCGCAGGTCGTCCTTGTAATAGGCATTTGCGCCGTCGACCACGAGATCGCCCGGCGACAGCAGGGGGGCGAGGGTATCCAGCGCCGTCTCGGTGGCCTCGCCGGCCGGCAGCATCAGCCAGACGATGCGCGGCCCCCGCAATGCAGCCACCATATCCTCGATGGAAACACAGGCGAGATGCCCGGTTTCAGCCGCGATGGATACGCTCACGTCATGGCTGCGATTGGTGACTGCAATTTTGATCCCCTTGCGGGCCAGTCGCCGCGCCATATTGCCGCCCATGCGACCGAGTCCGACGATTCCGAATTCCATCCTTGACTCCTCATTCATTCGAGTTGATAGCTTGCATGGCGCATCAATCGTGCCAGCGCAATCGCATGATAGGACGCCTGAATGACGGACAAGTTGCCGGAACACGCGCCTTGCCAGTGCGCTGTGCACTCAATCAGGTCAACAGGCCGGGAAACAGTTTGCCGAGTCCGTCCGCGATCATCTCGACTGAAATCGCCGCGATGATCAGTCCCATCAAGCGTGTGACGACATGAATCCCGGTTTTTCCCAGTCGTCGCGAAATCACGGGCGCAGCACGAAATGACAGCCACACCGACAATGCAACCAGCCCTACCGGCACCAGCAGGGCCGCCTGATGCAGTACTTCCCCCCTGGCTGCAGAAGCCGCCACGATAACATGGGTGATCGCCCCGGGCCCTGCCAGCAGCGGGATGCCCAGCGGCACCACCCCCACCGCCTCTCTTTCTTCGGCCTCGGCCGCCTCGTCCTGGGTTTGCCGCTGCGGGCTGACACGCGCCTGCACCATCGACAGGGCCAGCAACAGCAGCAGCAGGCCGCCCGCCACCGCAAAAGCGGCCAGGCGAATGCCGAAAAACATCAGCAGCGGCTCGCCCAGAAAGGTGAACAGCGTCAGCACCCCGAGCACGGTCAGCGCGGCGATACGCGCCGCTGCGCGGCTCTGCGCAAGCGTATAGCCATGGGTGGCCAGGAGAAACATCGGGATGACGCCGACCGGGTCGACGATGGCAAACAGCGCGAGTGCCGCCTTGGCGAGTTCAAGGATGTCCATGCCATGCATCATAGCCGCACGGCCCGACGAATTTCTAAGGCCGGCGGAATACCAGGTCCCACACCCCATGCCCCAGCCGGATGCCGCGCTGCTCGAACTTGGTGAGCGGGCGGGTATCGGGGCGCGGCGCGTAGTCCACCACCGTGTTGGCGAGCAGCGGTTCGCTGGAGAGCACCGCGAGCATCTGCTCGGCGTAGTCCTGCCAGTCGGTCGCCAGATGCATGTAGCCGCCGGACCTGATGCGTCTGGCAAGCAGGCTCACCAATGGCGGCTGGATCAGCCGCCGCTTGTGATGGCGCTTCTTGTGCCAAGGGTCGGGAAAGAAGATGTGAACGCCGGCGAGACTGGCGGGCGCCAGCATGTGGGTCAGCACTTCGACGGCGTCATGCTGGACGACACGCACATTGGTGAGGCCACGCTCGCCGATCTGCTTCAGCAATGCACCCACGCCCGGCGTGTGGACCTCGACACCAAGGTAATCATTTTCGGGGTGCGCAGCGGCGATCTGGGCCAGGCCCTCGCCCATGCCGAAACCGATTTCCAGGATGCGCGGGGCATGACGGCCGAACACGGCATCGAGATCGAGCATGGCCGGCTGGTAGGGCAACATGAACTGCGGACCGATCTCGGCCAGCGCCCGCGCCTGGCCGGAGCCGACGCGCCCGGCGCGCAGCACATAGGAACGGATGCGCGGATGCGCGCCGGTATCGGACGGCATGTTCATTTGCTGCCGGTAATGAGACCGCTGGTCGGCGAGCTGGGGCTGGCCTGGTAGATCTTCTTCGGCATGCGGCCTGCCAGAAACGCTTCGCGCCCGGCCTCCACCGCCTTCTTCATCGCCGACGCCATCAGCACAGATC
>JAJZRT010000637.1 GCA_021802595.1 Pseudomonadota bacterium | reverse complement strand
GTCTACCAGACCGCGCAGGCCGCCGCGCCCGCGCGCCAGGAAGCGGCGGTCAAGTCGATCGCACCGCCGCAGCCTGTCCCGACTGCGCGCCCGGTGGTCCAGACCGAGCCGCAGCAGGTTCAGGGTGGCCTGTTCGAACGCATCTTCGGCTGGTTCAAGAAGCGCGGCGACGAAACGCCTGTCGCAGAAGCCGTGCCCGCAGCCGAACCGGTTGCCGCCACCGCACGCAGCGACCGCCCGAGCGAGCGCCGTGGCGAACGCGAGCGCAAACCCGGCCAGCGTCGCAGCCGCGGCGAAGGACGCGGGGAACCCCGCAACGGCGAAGCCCGTCCGCAGGAGCCGCGCCAGACCGAGGCCCGCGAGGGCCGGGAAGGCCGCGGCGAACAGCCCAAACAGCCGCGTCCGCCGCGGCAGCCGAAGCCGCGCCCCGAAGCCGAAGCCGCACCGCGCATGGCGGAGCCGGCCGAGGCCCCGCGTGAACGCGAGGCCGCCGGCGAGGAAAAGCGCGAGCCGCGCAGCCGCCGCGGACGCGGCAATCGTCGCCCGCGCGAGGCCCGTCCGGAAACGGCAGCGGCCGAGGGCGCCACCACGCCGCACGCCATCATCGAGACCGCTGGCTACCGTGCGATCATCGAAATCGCCCGTCCCGTCCAAGCGTCCCCGGCGGCATCGCCCGCGCCAGCCCAGCAGGCGCTCCAACTGGAAGCCGCGCCGGCAGCGGCCGCTCCCCTGCCGGGCGCGGTTACCGCGTCACCCGCCACCATCCTGGCAGACCTGGCCGCCAGCAAGGCCGACCTGCAGCAGGTGGAAACCCGGGGCGCGGCAGCTGCCGCGGCTGAAAGCGGCGAGCCTTCCCGGCCACGTCGCCGTCGCCGTCCCGCAGTCAAGGCCGAAGCCGAGCCAGTCAGCCTGATGCAGGTGGAAACCACGGCGCCGGTGACGAGCGTCGCCGAGACGCCCGCACCGGCTGCCCCCCATCCCACGCGCCGGCGCGCGCGCCCGCAGGTGAACGCGCCGCAGGAACCGCTGGTGCAGGTGGAAACGCAGTCGAGATAAAGCCTGACATGCAGAAAAGAACATGGGCCGCTTCAAGCGGCCCATGTTCTTTTCGCGGCGTCTCCGAGTACGATCAAGTCAGGGCCTGTGGCACTTCGCAGACCCGCCCGCCCGCTCGATATAGGCGATCAGGTCGGCGCGCTCCTGCCTGTCCTTCACGCCCGCATACCCCATCGTTGTTCCGGGGACGGCTTTCTGCGGATCGGCCAGGAAGCGATCCAGCGCGTTTCTGTCCCAGACCCAGTTCGCACGCTTCATCGCATCCGAGTAGTCGAAGCCTGCCACGCTGCCCGCGCGCCGCCCCAGCAGGCCGCAATGCTTCGGGCCGGTCCGGTTGAAAGCGAGCGCATGGCAGGCGAAGCAACGCGCATAGACCGCTTCGCCGGCTTTGGGATCACCGGCCGGCAAACCTCTTGCCGCAAGTCCACCGGCGGCAATGGCAAGCGCGACGCCGAGTACCGCCTGCTCGACCCTGGGCCGCAGGTTCACGACATGAAGGCGGAAGGCACCGGGACATCGCCCAGTGCGTTGCGCAGGATCGCCCAGTGCATGGCTTCGTCGCCGAGGATGCTCGCGGCGGCCTTGGCCAGTTCGCGATTGTCGAAAACCGGCACCGCGCCCAGATAGGCACTGACCGCCCCCCGCTCGAGCATGGCCGCAAAACGCAGCACGTCAGACTGGGTGTTCAGGGTTTCCACCGGAAAGGTGTATTTCGCTTTTTCCGACACGGGCTGACCGCCCAGCTTGAGGACGGTTTTGGCGAGCACGTCGGCATGTTCCTTGTGGTGTCCCTGAAACGACAACGCCAGATCGAGCACGGGTTTTTGCAGCAGTCCGCTTTCCGCGCCCACCTGGTAAGCGGCGATCGCTTCGAGCTCTGCACCCAATGCGCCATTCAGGACGCTCACGTCCGAGGCGGCGGATCTGGCGCCTTTCGCCAGCGCATCCCGCCCGGCGAGCAGCGCGATCGCCGCGCCAGAGAGAAGCAGTCCGGATTTTCCGAGGAAGGAACGGCGGGTTTCCGTTTCCGGGGAAGTAGGGACGGTGGACATCGAAGCGTCGTGGGTTTGAATCCGTGAAGACATGACTGGTTTCCTTTTCAAGGGTGCCGCGAACAAACCGGATTGTTCGGCAACGGCCAATCGAGGCCGGGTGCCGAACAGCCAGGTGAATCAGATGTCTGGCGATGGATCGCTCAACTGGCGCAGCACGCCGGCGACGATGCGGTCGCACCGATCGCCCGCGAACGAGAACGCCTCGCCCAGGCAGAAGTCGATTTCGCGTGCCAGCGCTTCACGCAGCAGGCCTTTCGCCCGGAAATAGCGCGTGCGCACCGTGGCCTCGGGAATCCCGAGACAGGTCGCGGTCTCGTCTACCGTCATCTCCTCAACCGCACGCAGCACGAACACGGTGCGAAAGGCATCGGGCAGCTGGTTGATCTTGGCTTCGATAAGACGGCGGGTTTCGGCGCGCAAGGCGGCGCGTTCGGGTTGTTCCGGCGCATGCGCATCCATGTCGGCCTCCATCGACGGGCCGCCTGTTTCTCGCGTATCGGCCAGATCGGCAACCAGGTCGATCACCTCGGCGCTGCGGTTGAGTTTGCGCGCCCGCCGGATCGCCACATTGACCACAATACGGATCAGCCAGGTCGACAATTTCGCATCGCCGCGGAAGCGTTCCATTGCGAGATAGGCCTGCACATAGGCCTCCTGCACGGCCTCCTCGGCCTCGGCATCGTCTTTCAGAATGCTGCGCGCGGTGCGATACAGCGTCTGGTTGTGCCGTCGCATCATGTGCTGAAGCGCAACCATGTCCCCCGACGCGACGCGCCCCGCCAGCTGGGCGTCGGTCAAATCCTTGATGGATGCTGCCGGTGATGTCTGCTGCATGCGTCTCTCCCGTGTCACGCCATTAGATGACGGCAAAACACACCGCGTTCCCGCTAACGACAACCGTGGCGAAATAAGAAGGTGAAGAAAAACGAACGAACCGGGCTTCGCGCCCCGCATACCCGCGCGCCGCCCACCGACGGCTGTGTCCGCAGGGGGGGGCGAAACGCCGGGGCCGCGGGAAGGGGGAAACGCTGCCGTAACAGCGCCTGGGATGCAAACGAAAGCGGGGCCGCCACAAGCGACCCCGCCTTTTTTCACTGCGAACGTCCGAGAACGATCAGTCTCCTGAACGACTCTTCACCCGATTCTCGCCGGTGATCTCCCGGATCAGGCCCTGTACCGCGTCCTCGATCATGTCGAGGTTTTCCTCGAAGCCCTGAGCGCCGCCGTAATAAGGATCGACCACGTCGAGGTTGGGATACTTGCGGCTGAACGACAGCAGGCGGCGGATCTTGCCGTGGTGCCTGGCCGGCGCACGCTGGATCAGCCTGTCGTAATTGTCGCCATCCATCACCAGGATGTAGTCGAAGCGCTCGAAATCGGCGTCCGCGACCTTGCGCCCGCGCAAGTCGCCGATATCCTCGCCGCGCTGGC
>JAJZRT010000636.1 GCA_021802595.1 Pseudomonadota bacterium | reverse complement strand
GCGTTGCGAAAATGCGGTGGCCACGACGCGCGAGAACAGCGCCTCGTCGAGCGGGACGATTTCAGCCGGCAGCTTCGGGATCAGGCGCACCACCGCCGAATCGACCTTGGGCGGCGGGTCGAATGCGGTGGGCGGCACGTCGAGCAGCCATTCGAGATGGAAGCGGCGCTGCAGCATGATCGATAGGCGTCCGAAGTCGGGCGTGGAAGGCGCGGCGACCATGCGCTCGACCACCTCTTTCTGCAGCATGAAGGTCATGTCGCGGATGAGCGGGGCAAACTCCGCCAGATGGAACAGCAGCGGGGTGGAGATGTTGTATGGCAGGTTGCCGACGATGCGCAGGTCGTGACCCAGCCGGGCGAAATCGAACTTCAGCGCGTCGCTGCTGTGCACGGTGAGGCGGTCGGCGGGCCAGGTTCTGTGCAGGCGCGCGACAATGTCGCGGTCGAGCTCGACGGCATGCAGGTGCGGCAGGCGTTCGAGCAGGGGCCGGGTGAGGGCGCCGAGGCCGGGGCCGATCTCGACGACGGTATCGGTTGTCTGCGGATGGATGGCGTTGACGATGGCGTGAATGATGCCGTCGTCGATGAGGAAGTTCTGGCCGAAGCGTTTGCGGGGAGTGTGCATGGCGGTGAACGGTGAACGGGGAGGGGGCGTGGTGAGTGGAACGGGGGGCTTTTATCCGCTCACGGCTTACCGCTCACTGTTCACCATCCCCAGCGCCATGTCGATTGCGGCGAGCAGGCTGCCGGCTTCCGCTCGCCCGCTGCCGGCGAGGTCGAGCGCCGTGCCGTGGTCGACTGAGGTGCGGATGAACGGCAGGCCGAGCGTTACGTTCACGCCGGCACCGAAGCTGGCGTACTTGAGCACCGGCAGGCCCTGGTCGTGATACATCGCCAGCACGGCGTCGCACGGCTCCTGGCGGATGCGCGAGAACAGGGTGTCGGCGGGCAGCGGACCGACGAGGTCCAGGCCTTCGCCGCGCAGGCGGTTGAGCGCAGGCTCGATGATGTCGATCTCCTCGCGTCCGAGGTGGCCGGATTCGCCGGCGTGCGGATTGAGTCCGGCGACGGCGATGCGCGGCCGGGCGATGCCGAACTTGCGCCGCAGGTCGGCGTGCAGGATGCGGACCACCTCGTCGAGCAGCGCCGGCGTGATGGCGTCGGCAACCTCGCGCAGGGGCAGGTGGGTGGTGGCGAGCGCGACGCGCAGGCCGCCGCCGGCGAGCATCATCACGACGCGTTCCGTGCCGCTGTGGTCGGCCAGGTATTCGGTATGGCCGGTGAAGGCGAAGCCGGCATCGTTGATGACGCCCTTGTGCACCGGCGCGGTGATGATGGCGTCATACGCCCCGTTCATGCAGCCCTCGATCGCCGCGTCGAGCAGGGCGAGCACGTGGGCGCTGTTGCCGGGTTCGAGCACACCCGGCACGACGGGCGCGGCAACCGGAATGTGCCGCACATGCAACGCACCGGCCTGATGCGCAGGCACGGTGTCGCCGGTGGTGAAGTCGATGGCGATGCCGAGCCGCGCCGCGCGCGCGCGCAAGACGTCGAGATCGCCCAGCACCGACAGCCGGCAGGGCAGCGCCTGCTGCGACAGGGCGATGCACAGATCGGGGCCGATCCCCGCCGGCTCGCCGGCAGTCAGGGCGAGAAGCGGAAAATTCACGGCTTCACATCTCCCCGGCTGCCCGGATCAGTCGATCGGGCGGATTTCGACATAGGCCGCGTCGCGGATCTGGCGCACCCATTCCTGGAAGGCTTCGTCGCCCTTGCGTTCGCGGATGGCCTGACGCGCCAGCAGCTTCTGGCGTTCCTGCGTGACGTCCTGGGTCCGGCGTCCCAGCACCTGGATCAGGTGCCAGCCGAAAGGCGTCTGCACGGGGGCGCTGATCTCGCCGGGCTTGAGTGCGTTCATCGCCTTCTCGAATTCGGGCACGGTGTCGCCGGGGTTGATCCAGCCGAGGTCGCCGCCCCTGGACGCGCTGGCGTCCTCGGACTGCAGGCGTGCCAGGTCCTCGAACTTCGCGCCGTTCTCGATGCGTTCCTTGAGCTGCAGCAGGCGATTGCGGGCGTCGGCTTCCGAGGTGAGTTCGTTGGTCTTGATGAGGATGTGGCGCACGTGCGTCTGCGTCACATTGAGCGTGGCATCGAGCCCACGCTTGTCGATGAGCTTGAGGATATGGAAGCCAGCGCTGCTCTTGAGGATGGGACTGACCTGGCCGGGCTGCAGCGGCTTCAGGGCATCGGCAAACAGGGTAGGGATCTTGCCGCTGGCGCGCCAGCCGAAGGCGCCGCCCTGTAGCGCATTGGGCGCATCGGAATAGCTGGCCGCCAACTGGGCGAAATCGGCACCCTTGGCGAGCTGGGCGAGGATGTCATCGGCCCGGGCGCGGCGCGCCTGGATCTGTTCGGGCGTGGCGTTTTCCGGCACGCTGACCAGGATGTGGGCGAAGTTGTATTCCGTCTCCACGCCCTGCTGTGCCTGCGTCTGAAGATAGCCTTCGATTTCGGCGTCGCTGACGGAAATGCGGTTGTCGACGTCGCGTTCGCGGGCACGGGCGATCAGGAGCTCGTTGCGGATGGTGGCACGCATGCTGTCGAGGCTTTGCCCGCTTTTTTCCAGTGCGGCCTGCAGCCCGGCCATGTCCAGCTTGTTCTGCGCGGCGATGCGCTGCAGAGCGCGCTCGACCTGGGTCGGGTCGACGCGGATGCCGGTGGCGCGGGCATGCTGCTGCAGGGCGAGTTCGGTGATCATGCGCTCCAGCAGCTGTTTCTCGAGCACTGCGCGCGGGGGCAGCGGCGTATTCTGCTGCGACAGATTGCGCACGACCTCGTCGTAGCGCCTGGCGAGTTCCTGGCGCGTGATGACCTCGTCGTTGACGACGGCGACGATGCGGTCGAGTTCCTGCACGGCGGCGTGGGCCGGCAGCAGGGTCGACAGGGCAATCAGCAGCGCCATCAACCCGTACGGGCGGCGCCATTCAGGGCGTTTGATCAATTTCATTGCTAGGCCTGTATCCGGGAACACTACGTTTCAGGGTTGCGAGAGGATTGGAGCCGATGCCCCCCATTCCGTTCAATTCCAGCTGGAAGAACAGCGTGTTGGTGGACTGGTCCGTCTTGGTGGCCAGGCGCTGCATGACCACGCGCAATGCCCAGCAGCCGGCATTGTATTCAAGTCCCGCCAGCCCTTCGACCAGTTTGCTGTCCTTGAAGGAGTAGTTGTAGCGGAACACGCCATACCAGCGCTGGGCGAGCGGCCATTGCGCGGACAGGTCGACCTGTTCCGTGGTCTGGTCGATGAAGCGGTAGCCCATGTTGATCACGCGACCGGGGCCGGGCCGGTAGGAGGCGCCGAGATTCTGGCGGATCGTGGTGCCGTTCTGGGCATTGAACTGCCATCCGGTGTCGATGCGCCAGCTGCGCGTGATCTGTCCGCTGACGGCGGCAAGCAGGTCGGTGGTGTTGCCGGTGCGGGGCGAGATGCCGGGCAGGGTGACCTGCTGCGCGCTGAAGTAATAACGCTGGCCGAGGGTGAC
>JAJZRT010000635.1 GCA_021802595.1 Pseudomonadota bacterium | reverse complement strand
CAGGAAGCGGTTCTGCGTGTCCGTCGTGCTGCTCTTCGATGCCGCGGCCGCGCCGGCGCCGATCAGGCTGTTCACACTGCTGGTGTCTTGTACGGTGCTCATGGCTTTTCCTCGTTATTCCCTGCGATCACTGGCCCAGGCTCAAGGTCTTGAGCAGCAGGGATTTGGCGGTATTCATCATGTCCACGTTGGACTGGTACGAACGCGAGGCGGAAATCATGTTGACCATTTCCTCCACCACATTGACGTTGGGCATGGTCACGTAGCCCTTCTCGTCGGCGAGCGGGTTCTTCGGGTCGTACACCGTCTTCATCGGCGACGGGTCCTCGACCACGGCCGCCACGTTCACCCCGGTTGCGCCGTTCTCGCCTACCGGCGAGGCGGCAAACACGACCTGCTTGGCCTTGTAGGGCGTGCCGTCGGCGCTGGTGGCGCTGTCGGCGTTGGCGAGGTTGCTGGCGACGGTGTTCAGCCGCTGCGACTGGGCATTCATGGCCGATCCGGCCACGCTGAAGATATTCGACAGTGACATGCGCTATGCTCCTTGTTCCTAGCCCTGGATCGCCGCCATCATGGTTTTGATCTGCTGGGTGATGCGGGTCAGGTTGAATTCATAATGAATGGCGTTGTCGGCGAACGCGGCGCGTTCGGCGTCGATGTTCACTGTGTTGCCGTCGACGCTGCCCTGGGCCGGGGTACGGTACAGCAGCCCGGCCTCCGCCGTCAGACCCGGGTTGCCCGCCAGGTGCCCGGGCGCGGTGGTGGCCAGCGTGGTGCCGCCGGCCGCCGGCGTTCCCTGCAACGCGCCCTGCAGCGCGGCCTTGAAATCCAGGTCGCGCGCCTTGTAGTTGGGCGTATCGGCGTTGGCAATATTGGACGCCAGCACCTGCTGGCGCTGCTCGCGAATGCGCAGTGCCTGGGTGTTGAAATTCAGCATGTCATCCAGCCGGTTCAGCATGGTCCTACCCTCTTTCTGCCGCAAAGCCTTTTTGCGATGACTGCATCCTAGGCACCCGCTTGTCCATTCAATCGATCGATAAAAGGCAAAAAGCCGGCTCATTTCGCCGTTTAAAGATGACGCGCGCCTCCCTACACTGCGACAGTGTGAGAAACCGAGCCAAGGAGTCGAAATGGCCATCAAACGTATCCGGATCGTGGGGCGCCGCCTCGGAATGGGGCTGGCAGCCGCTGCCTGCCTGGGCCTGACGGCCGCTGTCCACGCGGCGGAGCGGCAGGATCCGGCCGCCATGCAGGCGCAGGCCGAGCGCTTCCTGAAAGCCCAGGGCAAGGGACTGCCCGGCAAGGTAAGCATCCAGGTCAAGGCGCCGGAGGCTTCGCTGCCCGCCTGCTCCGCGCTCGATGCCTTCCAGCCTGTCGGCAGCCGCAGCATGGGGAAAACCACGGTGGGCGTGCGTTGCCTGGCACCCGTTCGGTGGACGGCCTATCTGGCCGCACAGGTGCACGTGGTCGGCTCGTATGTCGTGACCCGCGAGCCGCTGCCGCCCAACCATGTCGTCAGCGCCGCCGACCTCGCGCTGCGCGAGGGCGATCTGGGCGACCTGCCCGCCGACGTCGTCACCCATGCCGATGACCTGCTGGGTTACCGCACCGTCTCGGGACTGGCTGCCGGTGCACCCTTGCGCACCGCACTGCTGCGCGCCCCGCTCGCCGTGCAGCAGGGACAGACCACCCGCCTGGTGCTGAACGGTCCGGGGTTTTCCGTCCAGAGCGAAGGCCAGGCGCTGGCCAATGCCAGCCGCGGCGAGCAGGTGCGGGTGAAAACCGCGTCCGGGGAGGTGGTCAGCGGCGTGGCGCAGGACGGCCAGCAGGTCATCGTCAGCTTTTAAGCGGCCGGGCTTCAGGAAACGTCTAAATTGACGTTATTGATCCAGGCTTTGAAATTCGACGCCCTGTCCCGCCCGACCCGACCCAGGAAATTGCCATGAAAATCGATCCAGGACTGAAGCAGATCACCCTGCCGACTCCCGCCGAAAGCCGCGCCGGCAAGGCCGAAGGCAACAAACCTGCCGGCGCCCAGAACACGGAAGTCAGCCTGAGCCCGCGCGCAGCCCAGCTGAAGCAGCTGGAAACCCAGCTGGCGGCGATCCCGGTCGTCGATCGCGCGCGCGTGGACAGCATCAAGGAAGCCATTGCCAGCGGGCAGTACACCATCAATACCGGCAACATCGCCGAAAGCCTGCTCGCTTCGGTCAAGGAAATGCTCCATGTCGCCAAGTGAATCTTCGCGCAGCCCCGCCCTGATCGCCCAACTGACGGCGGAAGGTGCGGCCTGGCAGGCCCTGCTGAATGTGCTGGGCGAGGAGGAACGCGCCCTGGTGGACGGCGAGGCCGACCGCCTGGCGCCATTGAATGCCGCCAAGCTGGCCCAGCTGCACACCCTGGGCAATCTGGCGCGCGCGCGCCATGACGAACTGCTGGCCGCCGGCCACACGCCCGACCATGCCGGGATGAACGCCTGGCTCGCGCAGCATGGCCAGTCCGAACACGACGCCCGCTGGCAGCAGCTGTGCGCGATGGAGCAGCAGGCCCAGGCGATGAACCAGCGTATCGGCACGCTGATCGACATGCGGCTGAGCGCCACCCGTCAGGCACTCAATGTGCTGATCCATGCCGCGACCAGCCAGAACGGCCTGTATGATCAGGCCGGCCAGTCGGTCTCCGCAAGCAAGGGCAAGCCGCTCACCGCAGCCTGAGCCTCAACGGGCGGTAAAGCGCCCCGGCGCAATCGCCCGCATCAACTCGGCCTCCAGCGGCCAGGGCTGCCCCGTCATCTGATCCGCCAGCGCCTCGCCCAGCAAACCCGCCCACACTACGCCGCGCGAGGCGTAGCCCGCCGCCACGTACAGGCCGGGGCACCCGTTAACCCCACCGACGATCGGCAGCCGATCCGGCAGGGTGGCGCGCAGCGAGGCCCGCCCGCTTACTAGAACAAGTCCCCTTCGACAAAGCTCAGGTCCTTCGACAGGCTCAGGACGAACGGCAGGATAAAAACGCTCGCCCGCCCCCGGCAGGATCGCCTCCAGCCGTGCCAGGTTGGCGAGGTCGCTTTCCCGGCGCGGCGCCGTGTCCTCGTCATCATGTTCGTAGGTGGCGCCGACCAGCGGCCGGACGCCCGGCGCCACGTAACCCTCGCGCGCGATCACCCGCTGGATTTCCGGCAGGCTGCCGGCCGGCAACTGCGTGATCTGCCCGCGCACGGTATTAAGCGGCCAGGGCTGACCAGGCACCAGGGCCAGCGCATCGCGCGCGTTCGCCAGCACCACGGCTTCGGTCTCGGCCAGCACCGCCCCCTCGCGATCCATGACCCGCCATCCCGCTGCAACGGCCTCGACCCGTTCCACCGCGCAGCCGGTCTGCACACGGATGGCTGGATGATCGAGCCATCCGCGGCACAAGCTTCCCGGCACCACCCAGCCTGCCGCGGGGTAATACACGCCGGGCGCATCCACCGGCCAGTTCGCCAGCTCGCGTGCTTCGTTGAGTTCCACCCAGCGCGCGAAATCGGCGGGCGGCGCGGTGGCGGCCAATCG
>JAJZRT010000634.1:578-3553 GCA_021802595.1 Pseudomonadota bacterium | reverse complement strand
TTCGCCACCGTCACGATCTCGTTGCCGTGGATCACGACGACGATGTCCAGGTCTTCGGGCGAATAGTTGTATGGCGATTCCATCAAGGGATTCATCAGCGAGCGCACCCAGTACAGCGCACTGCCGATTTTCTGCGGGTTGTCCAGATAGAACTCGAACACGACCTTGGCCGGGGCATACGGTGTTGCCACCCATTTCGCGGCCGCGTGCACCGACGTCGCCACGCCCAGCCACAACAGCATCAAGAGGGTCAGAGCAGTTTTCATGATGCGCTCCCAGTGCCGGTCAATGCCTGTTTTATAGGCGTTTGGCGGCATTTTGCTGCAGTCTGCGGAGGGTCTGGAACAGCTGCAGCCGGGCCGGGTCGATGAGCCCCTCGGCCACTGCCTGCTGCACGCGGCAGCCCGGCTCGGCCTCATGCCGGCAGTCGCGGAAGCGGCACTGCCCGAGAAAAGGTCGGAACTCGACAAAGGCATGCGCCAGGGCGTCGCTGTCCAGGTGCTGCAGGGCGAATTCCTGCAGGCCGGGTGAGTCGATCACCGCCGACTCGGCGTCCAGCCGGTGCAGGCGGGTGTGGGTGGTCGTGTGGCGCCCGCTGTCGAGTGCCTCGGAATAATCGGCGGTGACCGCGTCGACCCCAGGAAACAGTGCGTTGATGAGCGTCGACTTGCCCATGCCCGACTGGCCGATCAACAGGGTGGTGTGGCCTTGCAGTGCAGGCCGCAATGGTGCCACGTCGGCCAGTGCCGACAGCGTGACGAGCGGGTAGCCGAGACGCGTGAGCAGCGCCAGGCGTTCGCGCGCGGCCGGCGTTTCCGGCAGGTCGGCCTTGTTGAGAATCAGCAGGCTGGCGATGCCCTGGTCTTCGGCGGCGAGGATGCAGCGCTGCACGATCTCCATCGAGAAGCTCGGGCGCGCCGCCACCACGACGGCAAGCTGGGTGACGTTGGCCGCGATTGCCTTGGTCTTGAAGGCATCGGAGCGGTAGAGCAGGCTGGCGCGCGGGAAAACCGCGTCGATCACGCCGGCATCGCCATCGCGCCGGATTTCGACCCGATCGCCGCATACCACGCGCAGGTGGCGGCCTTTTACCTGACAGGGCAAATCCCCGTCGGCTGTCGCGACAATGAAACGGCGGCTGAAGGCGGCGATGACCTGGCCGGTCAGGGTGTTCAGAATCGTGGAATTCCGTCAGTTGCCGACCTGACCTGCGGGGGCAGACCGATGAGCCGGTGCTTCGGTTTTTCGGACAGCCTGGAATAGTCGCCCTGCGGCAATTTCTCGGCCTCGGCCATGTTCTTGCCCCCGGTAAGCGCGGTCAAACGCTGTTTCCACACGACATGGGCGCCGATGACTTCCATGCAGGTCATGTTCAAGCCTGCCTGCGATCAGCGAAAACCTGAAGGGTCATCGGCCAAAACCAGGGGGCTAGAATCAAAAATCGAGCAGGGAATCGACCTTGGCCGCGCAGATGAAATCATTCTCGGACAGGCCGCCGATGGCGTGCGTCCAGAATTCGACCTTGACGGTGTTGTAGCCGACGATCAGGTAGGGGTGGTGATCCTCGCGATGCGACACCCACATCACGGCGTTGGTGAAGGCCTGCGCCTGGTAGTGGTCCTTGAACTGGTATTCCTTGGCGATCTTGATGCCATCGCGCTGCCAGCCGGCCAGGCCCTTCAGCAGCGGCGCGATCTGCGCGTCGGTCAGCGGGGCGACACCGCCCTCGCAGGGTGCACATTTCTTACGGACGAGTTCTTCGACGATGGTGGTCATGGCAATTCCTTACTTGAACTTGTAATACTGCTGGTTGAGGTAGGCGGCGACGTGCGCTTCATCCTCGGGGAACCAGCCGGCGCCGGTGTTGGCGTTGCAGGCGGAGATACGGGCGGCCAGCTGCTGTGCGGTTTTGACCTTGCGGTCGGCGCGCGTGTAGATCTTGCTGCCGTCGCCGCCGACCATGCCGGCATGGCAGTTGATGCAGGACTTGTCGTGTAGTACCTTGCCTTTCGCAGGGTCCCCCTTGGCGAAGGGCGCCGCGTGGGTGGCGGCGGAAAACAGGGCTACAGCGAAAAATACCGTCAGGGTTTTCATGGCGGTGCTCCCGAATGAGATCAGCGAATTATGGCTGCAAGACGGGCCTTCTGCTACCCCGCGCCTCTCATGGTCTATGCGAAAATGCAGGCTCGATTCAATTCAGGAAAAACCGTCATGGCGCTTAATCCCACGCACCTGCTCTGGCTGGACATGGAAATGACCGGACTGTCGCCGGATACCGATCGCATCATCGAGCTTGCCATCGTCGTCACCGATGCCGACCTCAACACGGTGGCAGAGGGACCGGTTCTGGTGGTGCATCAGCCCGACGAGGTGATGGATGCGATGGACAACTGGAACAAGGGCACCCACGGAAAATCGGGGCTGATCGACCGCGTCAAGGCGTCCCAGCTCGACGAGGCCGAGGCCGAAGCGCAGATGCTGGAGTTCGTGAAGCAGCATGTCCCGGCCCGCACCTCGCCGATGTGCGGCAACTCGATCTGTCAGGACCGCCGCTTTCTGGCGCGCTACATGCCGCAGCTGGAAGCCTTCTTCCATTACCGCAACCTCGATGTCAGCACGCTGAAGGAGCTCGCCAAGCGCTGGCGGCCGGGGCTGTCGGAAGCGTTCAAGAAATCGAACCGGCACGAGGCGCTGGCGGACATCTACGAATCCATCGACGAGCTCCGCTACTACCGCGAGCATTTCATTCGCGGCGAATGAAGACAAAAAAAGCGGCCTGACGGCCGCTGCAGGAGGATTGCTCGGGCTTGTTCAGAAGAACCACGTCAGCTGCATGCTGAGCCGGTTGCCGAGGTTGTTCACGACCGCCTCGGCATTGCTGCGCTGGATGGCGTTTGTCATGGCCTGCGGGTTGGGCACCTCCGCGGTGCGCCATTCGTAATTGAGGGTCACGCGGGTATTCTTGTTGATGAAGT
>JAJZRT010000634.1:0-568 GCA_021802595.1 Pseudomonadota bacterium | reverse complement strand
CAGGTCTTGAACAGCCGTTCGGCTGCCGCGTCGTCGTAGCTGCGGTCGAACACGTCGTAGCGCGCCTCGATTTCCCAGTTCGGCAGGAAGCGCCAGCCGCCTTCCAGGTACCAGCCGTCGGCCTTGCCCTTGGGTGCGATGTTGAGGTTGTAGGGTGGTTCCAGATTGCCCGCAACCGGAAGCACCGGCGGGTTGGGGCCGCCAGCGACCATGCCCTCGCCGCGGATGTATTCGCCCGAGGTGCGGAAGGGGCCCTTGGTGACGCGGAAGCCGACCCCCTCGCGGGTACGGTCGTAATCGGTTCCGCCGTAGGTGCGCTTGCCGGACTGGTGCCACGCGAACACGTTGGCGTCCTGGCGCAGCGGGCCCTGGCCGGCGAACACGTACGAGAGCTGCAGGCGGCCGGTCAGGTCCTTGCTGCTGTTATTGTCGCCGAAGTTCTCGATCTCGTTGCCGTTCGACACCATGCCGGCGTAGCCGAGCTCCCACTTGTCCTTGCGGAAGCTGTCGAAGACCTGGATGCCCCAGTCACGGAAGGCGTTGTTGCCGGCGATGACCGCGCCGCAGT
>JAJZRT010000633.1 GCA_021802595.1 Pseudomonadota bacterium | reverse complement strand
CCCCCCTTTCAGGGGATGCAAGCCATAGCCGGGCAAGTTCATCATCTCCGGCCCTGCCGCTACATCGAGGCGCGCTAGAATCCGTTCGATCTTCGGAACCATATCCGCCGACAGGCCCTTGGCTATGTCCTTCTCATAGAGCCGTTTCAGTCCCTTGTGCCGGAAGCTCTGGATCAAAGCGCCTGTTCCTCCCTACCTTCTTCTACCCTAAACTGACAAGTGATAATTGTCAATATACATTTTATCGGACGACCCGCCCCGCCTTGAGGGCGGCGGGAAGGCCGGGTGTTGCCCAAACATAATTTGGCCTCCTATTTTGTTGGCGCTAAAAACTTTTGACCATCTGAAGCCGGTTATGCTGGCTTAATTTTGACCAGGTAGTCCCCGTATCCTGCCTGTTTGTTGGGCAGGAGGACAAAGGAGTGATTACCATGGCCATGTACGCAAAGATCAGGCGGATGTATTTCCGCGAGCATCTCACGATCAGCGAGATTCAGCGACGGACGAGTCTGTCGCGCAACACCATCAAGAAGTGGTTCAAGGAGACTGGCGAACCGCGCTATCAGCGGCCTAAACGCGATAGCAAGCTCACGCCATTCAAGCCCAAGATCAAGCTGGCGCTGGAAACCGACGCGCACCGGCCCAGGCGAGACCGGCGCACGGCGCTCATGATCTTCCGGTCGATCCAGCGGGACGGTTACACGGGCTGCTATGCCCAAGTCACCGAGTTCATCCGCGCCTGCCGGCAGGACGTGGCGATGGGCAGCAAATCCGCCTACGTGCCGCTCAAGTTCGAACTGGGCGAGGCCTTCCAGTTCGACTGGAGCGAGGAAAGCCTCGTGATTGGCGGGATATGCCGCAAGATTCAGGCAGCGCACACCAAACTCTGCGCAAGCCGGGCGTTCATGCTCTGCGCCTATCCCTCGCAGCGGCACGAGATGCTGTTCGACGCGCATACCCGCGCCTTCACCGCACTTGGCGGCATCCCCAAGCGCGGCATCTACGACAACATGAAGACCGCTGTGGACAAGGTTCGCAGGGGGGAGGAGCGCATCGTCAACACGCGCTTTTATGCCATGGTCTCGCACTATCTTTTCGATGCCGACTTCTGCAACGTGGCTGCCGGCTGGGAGAAAGGCGTGGTCGAGAAGAACGTCCAGGATGCGCGCCGCAGGGTATGGCAGGAAGCCAAGATGCGGCGCTTTGGCTCGTTTACCGAGCTCAATGCTTGGCTGGAAGTAAAATGCCGCGCCTTATGGACGGAACTGAAACACCCGGATTACGACAATATCACCGTCGCTGATGCACTGGAGCAAGAGCAGATGTATTTGATGCCGATGCCGGCGCCATTCGACGGATACGTGGAGGTGCTTGCGCGTGTTTCCTCTACCTGCCTCATTACAGTGCTGCGCAACCGCTATTCCGTTCCCTGCCATTTGGCCAATCACAAGGTGGCTGTCCACCTTTACCCGGCGCACATCGAGGTCTACGCCGACAATGCCTGCGTTGCCTCCCATGTCAGGCTGCTCGATCGCGACCAGGTGAGTTACGATTGGCAGCACTACATCCCGCTCATCGAACGCAAGCCTGGCGCGCTTCGCAATGGTGCGCCATTCGCGGACATGCCCACCGCGCTCTTGAGGCTGCAAGGTGAGTTGCGGCGGCGCGACCGGCATGAGGCAGGCCGCGTCATGGCCAAGGTGCTCGCCGCCATCCCGGCCCATGGGTTGGAAGCCGTATTGGTTGCCGCGGAGCTGGTGCTGGAATCGGGTGTGCCCAGCATCGAGCATGTCCTCAACGTGCTGGCCCGACTGAATCAGCAGCCCATGCCAGAGCGGGTGGAGACCCATCTCACGCTCAGCGAGGAGCCCCTGGCGGATACCACCCGATATGACAGCCTGAACGTTGAGGAGGCGCCCCATGGCTGACATCCTCTCGCAACTCAAGGCGCTCAAGCTCTATGGCATGGCAAACTGCTATGTCGAACTGCAAAATCAGGGTGTGAGCGGTGCAACGGCATCCCTGGAGTCATCGGAATGGCTGCTGCGGCACCTGGTGGAGGCAGAGTCCACGGATCGTGTCATCCGTTCCATCAGCTACCAGATGCATTCCGCCAAATTCCCTGTCCATCGCGATCTGGCAGGCTTTGATTTTAGCCAATCGAAAGTCGATGAAGCCCTGATCCGCACGCTTGGCCGCATGGAATTTACCGATGCCGCGCAGAACGTGGTGCTGGTAGGCGGCACGGGCACCGGCAAAACCCACCTGGCGACCGCCATCGGCGTGCATGGCATTCAGCATCACGGCAAGCGGGTGCGCTTCTATTCGACCGTCGACCTGGTCAACACGCTGGAGCGGGAGAAAGCCTCGGGGACGCAGGGTAAGCTCGCGATAAGCCTGATGCAGAAGGATCTGGTAATTCTCGATGAACTCGGCTATCTGCCGTTCTCGCAGGCTGGCGGGGCACTGCTGTTTCACCTGCTCTCGAGGCTCTATGAGCGAACCAGCGTCATCATCACGACCAACCTGACCTTCTCCGAATGGAGCAGCGTATTCGGTGATGCCAAACTCACCACGGCACTGCTGGATCGGCTGACCCATCATTGCCATATCATCGAAACCGGCAACGATTCCTACCGGTTCAAGCAAAGCAGTGCCACCGCCAAGGATCGAATCCGCTCTCGCGAAAAGGCCAAGCGTTCTTCTCAGGCCGAGGAGCAACCGTTCTGAAATAGCAAAGGGCTCATCGTCTCACCGCCGCAAGCCCGCTGCTCGATTCCATCAACGACTCAAACAGGAGGTCAAAACCCACGACAGTCTGGTCGACTTATCCACAGCTGCGTAGTACCTTATGCAGCCATTGAACCTGGTCAATTTTAAACCAGCACGGCTGGTCAATTCGTACCCAGCGCCGACACATTGGCTTTACAAATTCCGCCAGAGGCTCGTCGAAGTCCCCCGGGGTGATCGTTGTGGCCCTGATGAACGACGCCTACCGCAGCGCCTTCCGCATCGAACCACGCTGCAATCTTTGAGGAACGGCAGCGTCAGCCGATCAACGCGACCAGATCCTCCGCCCGCAGGTGCGTGTAGCGCTTGAGCATCTGAAGCGTCTTGTGACCAGTGATGGCCGCCACTTGCATGGGATTGAGCCCCTTCTCGAAGAGCCGCGAGGTCGCCTCGTGCCGCAGGTCGTGGAAGGTCAGACCCTCGATGCCGGCGGTAGAACAGATGCGCTCGAACGCCTGGCTGATCGAATCCGGTCTCATGCCCCACACCCGTCCATCGATGCGACGGGCTAAACCGTCCAGCACTGTAAGCGCTCGACTTGAAAGCGGTAACCGCCGTGGCGTCCCGGTCTTGGTTTCCGGTACGAGCAACACGCGCGCCTTCCGGTCGACATGTTCCCAACGCATGGCCGCGATCTCCCCGCGACGCATGGCGGTTTCGATGGCCCAGGTGATGATGGGGCCGATTTCGCCACCGTAAGTCCCGGCAGCGTCGAGCAGTCGGGTTTCTTCGTCACCGACCAGGCGGCGGGTGCGGCCAGGAGGAAGC
>JAJZRT010000632.1 GCA_021802595.1 Pseudomonadota bacterium | reverse complement strand
TGGACCGCAGGTCGGCCGGTTCGACGATGCCGGGCTGGCGGCCTTTTTCGGCAGTCCTTATCGGGTCGATGCGGCGTCGGACCGTCGCGGCCTGCGCCTGGGCGGCGCGCCGGCAAGCCATCGCCAGGCCGGCCTGGCGTCGCAGGGTGTGCTGCCGGGCGCCGTTCAGGTTCCTCCCGGCGCCCAGCCGATCATCCTGGGGTGGGACGGGCCGGTGACCGGCGGTTATCCGGTGATTGCCGGGGTGATCGCAGCGGATATGCCGAGGCTGGCGCAACTGAAGCCCGGCGATACGATCCGTTTCGTGACGATCGGGGTCGAGGCCGCGCGTGCGCTGGCGGCGTTGTCGTGGGAGATCAGGGTGCTGGCATGATCGAGCTGAATGCAGATATCGGTGAAGGTTGCGACGACGGCTTGCTGATGCCGTATCTGGCGCGGGTATCGATCGCCTGCGGTGGCCACACCGGCGATGTCGCCAGCATGCGGGTGGCATTGCGCCTGGCGGGAGAACAGGGCGTGGCAGTAGGCGCCCATCCGGGCTACCCCGATCGCGCCCGGTTCGGGCGCCAGCCGCTGGCCGCGTCCGCGGAGGACATCGCGACATGGGTCACGCAGCAGACCGGGGCGCTGGCCGAGCAGGCGGCGCGGCTGGGGCTACGGCTGGCGCACGTGAAACCGCATGGCGCGCTCTACAACGTGGCGGCGCGGGATCGGGGCGTGGCGGACGCTGTCGCGCAGGCGGTAGCGGCATTCGACCCCGGCCTGGTGCTGATCGGGCTGTCTGGTTCACAACTGGTCGCGGCCGGCCATGCGGCCGGGCTGGTGGTGCTGAACGAGGTGTTTGGGGATCGCCGTTATCGGGCCGATGGCCAGCTGGTTTCACGTGAAACAGCGGATGCACTGATAACCGACCCCGACCTGGCGGCGCAGCAGGCGCGCGCACTGGCGCAGGGTACGCCTGTCGTTACCCTGGAAGGCGCGCTGCTCAGGATTCGCGCCGAGACCCTGTGCCTGCACAGCGACACCCCCAATGCATTAAATATTGCGCGCGCCGTCCATGCGGCCCTTTATCGCGGATAATTCCGCGCTCACCGCTCACCGCTCACCGCTCACCACCATGCCCCTTCTTACGCTGGACCGACTCGAACTGGCCTACGGCCACTGGCCGCTGCTCGACGGCGCCTCGCTGGTGGTCGAGGCGGGCGAGCGGATCGGCCTGATCGGGCGTAATGGCACCGGGAAATCCAGCCTGCTGAAAATCATCGCCGGCGAGAGCCAGGCCGATGCGGGCGAGGTGTGGCGTGCCCCCGGGCTGAAGCTGGCCTATGTGCCACAGGAGCCGCAGTTCCAGCCCGGACACAGCGTGTTCGAGGCGGTGGCGGAAGGCGTCGGCGCGGCGCAGGCACTGCTGGCCGAATACCATGTCCTGGCGCACGCCATGGCGGAGGGCGATGAAACGGTGTATCCGGACTTCGAGCGGCTGTCGCATGAACTGGAAGCGGCCGACGCCTGGCGGCTCAACAGCCGGGTGGAAGAAACCCTGCAGCGCCTGAGTCTGGACGCCGACGCGGCGGTGGAAACCCTGTCGGGCGGGCTGAAGAAGCGGGTGGCGCTGGCGCGCGCGCTGGTCACCGATCCCGAACTGCTGCTGCTGGACGAACCGACCAACCATCTCGACTTTTCCGCCATCGAATGGCTGGAAACCCTGCTCAACGACTATCGCGGCGCACTGCTCTTCATCACCCACGACCGGCGTTTCCTGGACAATGTCGCCAATCGCATCGTCGAGCTCGATCGCGGCCAGTTGCGCGAATATCAAGGCAATTTCACTGCATATCAGCTCAAAAAGGCCGAGCAACTGGAGGTCGAGGCGGTGCACAACCGCAAGTTCGACAAGTTCTGGAAGCAGGAGGAGGCCTGGATCCGCAAGGGGGTCGAGGCGCGCCGCACCCGCAACGAAGGCCGCGTGCGGCGCCTGGAAGCGCTGCGCCGCACGCGCGAGGCGCGCATCGCGCACGCCGGGCAGGTGGGATTCCAGATCGACGCCGGCGAGCGCTCCGGCAAGGTGGTGGCCGAGCTCGATCACGTCAGCTACGGCTACGACAACCGCGTCCTCGTTCGCGACTTCTCCACCACTATCCTGCGCGGCGACAAGCTCGGCCTGCTGGGCCCCAACGGCGCCGGCAAGACCACGCTGATCCGCCTGATCCTGGGCGAACTTCAACCCCAATCCGGCTGGATCAAGCAGGGCACCAAGCTCGAAGTGGCCTACTTCGACCAGTTCCGCAACCAGTTGAACGACGAGGCGACGCTGATCGACACCATCTCGCCCGGCTCCGATCATGTCGAAATCGGCGGGCAGAAAAAGCACGTCATCAGCTACCTCGAGGACTTCCTGTTCCCCGCCGAGCGCGCGCGCGCCAAGGTGTCGGCGCTGTCGGGGGGCGAGCGCAACCGGTTGCTCCTGGCGCGGCTGTTCGCCCGCCCGGCCAACCTGCTGGTGCTGGACGAGCCGACCAACGACCTCGACATCGATACCCTGGAGTTGCTGGAGCAACTGCTGCAGGACTACGGAGGCACCGTCATCATCGTTTCGCACGACCGCGCCTTCCTCGACAACGTCGTCACCCAGTCCATCGTGTTCGAAGGCGACGGCAGGCTGACCGAGATCGTCGGCGGCTACGCCGACTGGCAGGCGTGGAAACAACGGCAGCGTGCGCCCGCGCAGACGCGGGCCGCCAACCCCAAACCCTTGGCGCAGCCGGTACCGGCCAGTCCCGCGCCCAAGAGCAAGCTCAGCTACAAGGAGGCGCGCGAACTCGAAGCCCTGCCGGCGCGGATCGAGGCGCTGGAGGCTGAGCAGGCGCAGATCGCCGAGCAACTGGCGGACCCTGCGTTGTATCAATCGAGACCGCAGGAGGCGGCGGCCCTGCAGGCGCGTACGGAGGCCATCGAGACCGAGCTGCTCGACGCCCTGGCGCGCTGGGAATCGCTCGAGGCCCAGGCGGTATCCGGCTGAGAGTGGATTTCCAAGTGTGCGCCGATGAGGCACCATCGGGTGGCTAGGTTTCACGTGAAACGGAACCCGGCAACGGGTAGAATGGCGGCCACCATGAAACACCCCGAATCCTTCGATGTCATCGTCGTCGGTGGCGGCCATGCCGGCACCGAGGCTGCGCTCGCGTCCGCGCGCATGGGTGTGAAGACGCTCTTGCTGACGCACAACATCGAAACACTCGGCGCGATGTCGTGCAATCCGTCGATCGGCGGCATCGGCAAAGGGCATCTGGTCAAGGAGGTCGACGCGCTCGGCGGCGCGATGGCGCTGGCCACCGACGAGGCGGGAATCCAGTTCCGCACATTGAATTCGTCCAAGGGCCCCGCGGTGCGCGCCACCCGTGCGCAGGCCGACCGCGTGCTGTACAAGGCGGCGATTCGCAAACGCCTGGAAAACCAGGCCAAGCTCACGCTCTTCCAGCAGGCGGTCGACGATCTGCTGCTCGACGGCGACCGCGTCGTCGGCGTGAAAACCCAGCTCGGCACCGGGATTTTAGCCCGCGCGGT
>JAJZRT010000631.1 GCA_021802595.1 Pseudomonadota bacterium | reverse complement strand
GCGCTGGGCCTATGCGGTGACCAAGCTGGCGGACGAGTTCCTCGCCTTTTCCTATGCGCGCAAATACGGCCTCAACATCGTGGTGGCGCGCCTGTTCAATACCATCGGGCCGAACCAGGTGGGCCACTACGGCATGGTGGTGCCCCGCTTCGTCAAGCAGGCGGTCAACAACGAACCGCTCACCGTCTATGGCGAAGGCAACCAGACGCGCTCCTTCTGCGACGTACGCGACACCGTGGTGGCGCTGGACCGCCTCGCCGGATGTCCGGAGGCGTGGGGCGAGGTGGTGAACGTCGGCAACGACCAGGAAATCTCCATCCGCAACCTGGCCAGCCTGATCGTGCAGCGCGCCCACAGCACCTCGCCGCTGCACTTCATGTCCTACAAGGATGCCTACGGCGAGGAGTTCGAAGACGTCACGCACCGGCGTCCGGTACTGAACAAGCTGCGCGCCCTGACCGGCTTCGAGCCCGCGTGGCAATTGAGCGACACCCTGAACGATCTGATTGAACGCGAGCGCGCGAAGCATTTGCGCGCCGCCTAGACTACGCACCCATGGCTACGATCCCCTACTTCATCCTCAGCCCGAACACGGTGCTGAGCCTCATCGGCGTGGCCCACGGCCCGGACAAGACCCTGCCCAATCCGGCGGAGGACTGGCGCGAGGCCACGGTCGACGTGGTAATCCCGGCCTTCAACGAGGAAAGCAACATTCCCCTGTGTCTGGCCGCGCTGGCGCGCCAGACCCGCAAGCCCACCCGCATCATCCTGGTCGACGACGGCAGCCGCGACCGCACGGTCGAGTACGCACAGACCTTCTGCAACCTCAATGGCATGGATCTGATCACGATCCGGCGAGCGCACTCGATCGGCAAGACACCGACCCTGAAGCGCCAGTCGCGCGAATTCGATTCCGACGTCCAGTTCATCCTCGACGGCGACACCGTGCTGGAATCGGACAACTACATCGACCGCGTGGTCGAGGAACTCTACAAGGGCGCCGGTATCGCCAGCGCCTGCGGCACGGTGCTGCCGATGCGCGACCGCGACCGGCGCGCCATGCTCGAGACCAATGCGCTGAAGAAATTCCTGGGCACGCACCCCGAGGCCAGCATCTATCCGAAGGTGGGCTGGTTCCATCACCTGCAGCGCGGCATCACCGACATATACCGCGACGTGCTGTACTATTTCCTGCAGAAATTCGTGTACCTTGGCCAGATGACCTTCTTCGGCGGCATCCTCAATCCGGTGGGCTGTGCCGTGGCGTATCGCCGCAGCGTGCTGAAGACCATCGTGTTCGACCGCTACGAGCCGATCCTTGGAGACGATCTCACCAATTCCGAGGACATCTTCATCGGCTTCGCGATGAACGACAACGGCTACCGCAATATCCAGGTCACCGACGTCTACGCCCGCTCGCAGGAGCCGGAAGCCGGCCGCGTGCCGGGCCAGATCTACCTGTGGTCCTCGTCCTTCCTGCAAAGCTGCTACTACTTCGACGAACTGATGCGCAGTCCCTTCAAGGCCTTCAGGCGCTATCGGCGCAAGAAGAAGGAGGCGGCCGAACTGGCCGCCGGCCTCGCGGACAAGCGTATCCACAGCGAACAGTACCGCCAGCCCTTCGGCGCCGACTACACGGAAAAATACGGCCGCCCGATCGGCTGGGTGCTGTTCATGTCGGCCTTCGAGAAGATCGCGTTTCCGACCGCCCTCCTGATCATGATCCTGCTGCAGCTTTGGGAGCCGCTGGCGATCACGCTGGTCGCGGAAACGGCCGTGGCCACCAGCATTCTGGTCATGGTGGCCAAGGGGCACCGGCTGGAATATCTGCTCAAGAGCCTGCTGGTGGCGCCCCTGCGTTATGGCGTATTGCTATTCGATCTCGTCACGATCGGCCGCTTTGCCGCCGACCTGTGGATCTTCCGCAACCGCAGGTGGCGCAAATGAGACCGTACTGCATCCTTGCCCTCGCCCTGCTCGCGGCGGCTGCGCTGCCTGCCGCCGCCCAGTCCGTACCCGACGCCGGCCTGCGCGCCGAGATGCAGGGACAGTGGGCCGACGCGGTGGCCATCTACACGCGGGCGCTGGCGGCCCATCCGGCGCAGGCAAACCTGTGGGAACGCATCGCCGACATCCGCGCCACGCAACTGAAGAACCCGGGCGGCGCCGCCGACGCCCTGCGCGAAGCCGTGAAATACGCACCGAAGGACGCCCGCCTGCATTACAAGCTCGCGCAGGCCTATGCCGCCATCAAGCAAGGCCCGAACGCGCTCTCCGCCATCGACCGGGCGGTCGAGCTCGAGCCCGGCAATCCGGCCTATCTGCGCACGCGCGGCGAAATCGCCCTGTGGACCGGCCAGCACGCCGTGGCGATCGACAGCTTCGAGCGCATCCTGGCCGCGCATCCCCATGATGCGGACGCGCTGCTCGGGCTCGCCCGCGCCGACGCGCGCGGCGGCAAGCGGGACGCCGCCGTCCCGCGCTACCGCGCCTACCTCGCCGAGCGGCCGCAGGACAAGGACGCCATGCTGGAATACATGGAGCTCGAGGCCGAGCGCGGCGACATGCGGGCCGTTCGGGAATACGACGGCCTCTATCGCCAGCGCTTCGGTGCCAGCAAGGACTACTGGCTGCGCATGGCCGACCTCTATGCACTGGGCAACGATCCGGATGCGTCGGCGGCGGCGGTGCAGGAAGCGAGCCGCCTCGCCCCGCAGGACGCGGCCCTGTTCCATCGCCTGGCGCAGGCTTATCCAAGCGAAAAGGACGCCAATGCGGCTGCGGCAGCGATCGACCACGCCGTCGAACTCGACCCGAAGAACCTCGAATACCTGCGCACCCGCGCCGACCTCGCCTCCTGGCGCGGCGACTATGCGACCGCCCTCGACAGCGACCAGCGCATCCTCGCGATCGCACCGGACGACCCCGGCGCGCATCTCGGCATCGCCCGCGTGCATTACTGGCGCGGCGAGCTGGGCGACTCGGCCTGCGCCTACCGCGACTACCTGGCCAGGCAACCGAACGTCGCCGCGCCATGGATGGAATAAATCGTCGTCATCACCGAGATGGGCGACTATGCACGCGCGATGGCGCTGCTGGAGGATTACCGCACCCGCTTCGGCGACAACGTCGCCTACCGCAAGCAGAAGGCGCGCGTGCTGGCCTGGGCCGAGCGCCCCACGGCCGCGCTGGCCGAAGTCGCCGAGCTCGACCGCACGCAGCACGACGACTACGAGGTCGGCTACACGCGCACCATCGCCCTGCATTACGCGCACCGTCCGCGCGAAGCGCTGGCGAGCCTCGCCGACGTCGCCGTGCTGCGTCCGGGCAGCACGGAAGTCGAGGACCTGACGCGCTTCGTCCTCACTCCCCTGCGTTCCAATGCAACGGCCGATTTCGGCTACCACGCCGGCTCCGACAAGGTCAGCATCCGCCACGCCGGCCTGCGCGGCGAATACGTCATCAATCCGGAAACGCGCCTCTTCGGCGGCACCGACCGCCAGTGGCTCCACGCCGACGCCGGCAGCGGCTACGAAAAACCCGACGGCGGCACCTCGCTCGGCTACGACC
>JAJZRT010000630.1 GCA_021802595.1 Pseudomonadota bacterium | reverse complement strand
TCCGTCGGTTCACCGGTTGGCTATTGGCCTTTTGGCGCGCGCGACACGTTGGACGACCAGTATACCTCGGTGACACCATCCGCACGGTTCAGGACGCGGGCCAGAATGAAGAGGAGGTCCGATAGGCGGTTGAGATACTGCAACTTCAGCGCGCAGTGCCCAGGATCCCTGTCCTCGAGAGAGACGATCATCCGTTCCGCTGAACGACAAGCGGCTCTGGCAACGTGACAGAAAGCAGCCGCTGCTGATCCGCCGGGCAGAATAAATTCTTTGAGGTGCGGTAGATCTGCATTGAACACTTCGATTTGCCGATCAAGGAAGTCGACACTTTCGACCTGCAGAACGAGCTTCCCCGGGCTCGACAATTCCGCGCCGAGATCGAACAGATCGTTCTGGATCCTGGAGATGACGCCCCGCACTGCAGTCGGCGTTTGCTTGCTGGCCACTACGCCCAGGGCGCTGTTCAGTTCATCTACCACGCCCAGCGCATTGATGTACAGGCTGTTCTTCTGTACGCGTGTGCCGTTGGCGAGAGACGTAGTGCCTGAATCCCCGGTTCCCGTAGTGATCTTGCTGAGTCGATAGCCCATTTGGAACTCCGCAGTGGGTTGATTGAGTTTGTGGCCCGTGGCAGGCATCTTCGGCACCGAGCCGATGCCGAGATATTCTTTCGGAGACGATACTGGAAGCCCAATCACTATTGCGCTCGCCAGCTGCGTTCAGCTTTGTCCCAGGCCTCTACCGCCTGAAGATCAGGCACCCATGCCAATCCTGATCGGCTGTCGGAGGACCGCGCTGCGGTGCTGACCACGACGTCTAGCAGCGCGGGCAGGTGCAGCAAAGCTGTGCCGATGGCCTCCTCCAGATCCTCGACACGCTCCACCCTTTGTCCGTGCATACCGAAGGCCCTCGCCATCGCGGCGTGATCGGCAAACTGCAGACGAGTGCCGACCACCTTCCCATAGCTGTCGGTCTGGTCGTTGACCTCGATTTGCCAAGCACCGTTGTTGGCCACTACGATGAGGAGTTTCGCATGGTGGCGCACGGCGGTGTCGATCTCCATTGCGTTGAAACCGAAGGCGCCATCGCCGGTAGCCACGACCACCTGGCGCCCTGGATACGCCAGGCTCGCTGCCACACCGAACGCCGTGCCAACCCCGATACAGCCTAGGGATCCGGGATCGAGGTAAGACGACGTCGACAGCCCGACCCGCGCGAAGCTGAGGAAGTCACCCCCGTCAGCCACCAGCACGGCATCGGGAGCCAAATGAGGTTGCAATGCCGCCAGTAGGCGATTCGGGTGCATTCGGCCCTGCGCGTCCGGGGCTGCATTACGCATCGCTTGCCGAAGCTTTTCGACCCGGTCTTCATGCCCCCGCCGCATCGCACGAGCCCAGTCGCGATCGATCGCGGGTGCGCGATCGCCGGCCGCAGCCATTATCGCCGCCAGCGCCACCGCCGGATCGGCGAACAACTCCACTGCCCCGCGGCGGTTGTCGCGCAGTTCTGACGGCGCGTCGGCAATGCGGATGAAGCGGGCTGCACCAAAAACCGCGGGCGAACCGTAGGCGAGCTGGAAGTCAAGCCGACGCCCGACCGTAACGACGACGTCCGCTTCACCGATCACGCTGCCCCGCATGGCAGCCACCACCGATATGTGTTCGTCAGCCACTATGCCACGGCTCTCCCCGGTGTCGAGGTAGACGGCACCAGACCGGTCGAGCAAGGCGGTGAGAGCCCGTCCGGCACCCCGCGCGCCACGCCCGCTGATGACCAGCGGGCGGCGGGCCGACCACAGCAACTCCATCGCTTGTGCCACCCCTTGAGGGTCCGGAACCAGTACGGGCCGAGGACGTGGCGCCAGGTGCTCCAGCAGTTGCAGCGAGCGTGGCACTTTGGCGCGCAGCACGTCGATGGGAAAGTCGAGGTACACCGGGCCGGGGTCGCAGCCTTGACCGAGGGCGCGCGCCACCGCCTCGCTGAGTTCCTGGAGCACCAGCGCCGGTTCGCGCACGGTACGCGCGTAACGAGTAATCGGTCGCACCAACTCGGTGTGTGCCAGATCCTGCAGCGCGCCGCGATTATCCTGCGCACGCGGTGGCGTGCCGGAGAGCACGAGAATTGGCGCTCGTGCGACATGCGCATTGGCGATACCGGTCATGGCATTGGTGACCCCCGGCCCAGCGGTGACCAGCGCGACACCCAGCTCACCGGTCAACTCGGCGTGGGCGTGCGCCATGTAGACGGCTGCGCGTTCGTCACGCACGTCCACGATCCGGATGTCTTCGGCGTCCACCCGTATTAAGATCGGCATGATGTGCCCACCGCACAGAGTGAACACCCGGGTCACTCCCTGAGATTTCAGGAAGCGTGCGATCACGGCAGCCGCGCAGTCATCGGCGCACCGGTCTGCGCTCGTCTCGGAAGGATTAGTCGGCGCAGGCATGCGCGTCGCCGCTTCGGTCTGCGCTTGAGCCGGTGACATGGTCAGAACACCGGCACTTCGCGATAGGTGCCCCAGACGGTCTTGAGGCGCTCGATGATGTCGCCCATGCTGGCGCCGGCGCGTACCAGCTCGATGGTCACCGGCATAATGTTCTGCTGGTCGTCCTTGACCACGGCGACCAGTTCGTCGAGCAGCGCATTGACCTTCTTGTTGTCACGCTCTCTGCGGATACGCTGCAGCTTTTCGATCTGACGCCGTTCGACCGTCGGGTCGTGCGGGTGCGTCTCCAGATCGGGAACTTCGTCGGGTTCGTGGAACATGTTGACGCCGATCACGGGCTTGTCCCCGCTCTGCTTATTGAGTGCCTGCTCGTAGGCGAAGTCGGCGATGTGGCGCTGGAACCAACCTTCCTCGATGAGCTTGATCGTGCCGCCGTTCTTTTCGACCTCGTCGATGATCTCGAAAACCTTGCGCTCGTACTCGTTGGTCAGATGCTCGACGTAGTAGGAGCCTCCCACCGGGTCGACCACGTCCGTCACATGGGTTTCCTCGGCAATGATCTGCTGCGTGCGCAGCGAGATCTTCATGGCTTCTTCGGTCGGAATCGAGAACGCCTCATCCATGCCGTTGGTATGCAAACTTTGCGCGCCGCCGAGCACAGCCGCGAGGGCCTGGATCGCCGTGCGCACGATGTTGATTTTGTATTGCGGTTTGGTCAACGTGGCCGCCGCCGTCTGGCAGTGGAAGCGCAGGCGCATCGATTCCGGATTCCTGGCACCGAAGCGTTCGCGCATGATCTTGGCGTAAACGCGGCGAGCGGCGCGGAACTTGGCGATCTCCTCGAAGAAGTCGGCCTGGCAGACGAAGAAGAAGGCGAGCCGCGGCGCGAATTCATCGACGTCCATGCCGGTCTTCGTCACCTCCTCGACGTAGGTGATCAGGTTGCACATCGTGAAGGCCACCTCATGGACCGGCGAGGAGCCGGCTTCCGAAATGTGATATCCGGAGACGTTGATCGGGTTGTACCGCTTCATGTGCTTCGCGCAGTAAGTGATGCAGTCGCGCACGATACGCACCGAAGGCGCGATCGGGAACACGTATTCCTTCTGCGCCATGTACTCCTTGAGGATG
>JAJZRT010000629.1 GCA_021802595.1 Pseudomonadota bacterium | reverse complement strand
CGCCACTGGAGCCCGCCAGGCGCACGGTCGAAGTCGAGGCATTCTGTTCGTGATCGGCGTGCAGGATGAAGATGCGGTCGAGCGCGCGCGCCAGCACCGGGTTGGGCTCGTAGGGCTCGCAGGGACTGGAAAACATCATGTGCATGAAGTTTTCGGCGTAGCGCAGGCGGTTCTGCGGGTAGACGAAAGGCTGGCCCTCGTTGAACTTGTAGGCCCAGGCGGCCACCGTCGGCACTTTCGCGATGAGGCGATGGGCGACGATCTCGCGATGCTGCGGATTGAAGTTGTCGAGGCCGCTGTGGTAGAAGGCCGACATCGCCCCGGTCACGCCGATCATCACGGCCATCGGGTGCGCGCTGCGCCGGAAACCACGGAACACGTTTTCCATCTGGTCGTGCAGCAGGGTGTGATGGCGGATCGACTGTTCGAATGCCCGCTTCTGCTCGGCCGTCGGCAGTTCCCCGTGGAGCAGCAGGTAGCTGACTTCCATGTAGTCCGACTGGTAGGCCAGTTCGTCGATCGGGTAGCCGCGGTAGTACAGCAGGCCCTCGTCGCCATCGATGTAGGTGATGGCCGATGTGCAGCTCGACGTGGCGGTGAAGCCCGGATCGTGCGTGAAATAGCCGTGCGCACCCAGTGTGCGGATGTCGATCACCGGCTTGCCATAGGTGCCCTGTACGACAGGCAGTTCGACCGGCGGGCTGCCGTCGCTGAAGGTGAGGGTGACGGTTCTTTTCATCGCGTTTCCAAAATTATTGCAGCTCGATAATGCCGTAGACGTTCGATAAGCGCTGCAAGGCCGGCATCGCCCGCAGGCGAACGGCCTTGCAGCCGGTCTGCAATCTCCATGTCCGACAGGGCCAGGAGCCGCTCCAGCGCGGCTGTCTCATGAGGTTGAAGTGTAGCGCGGTGAGCGGCCCAAAAGCCACCCAGCCAGAGATCGAGTTCGAGCATTCCGCGCCGGCAGTGCCAGGACACGATGTCAGACACGTCGCTTCACCAGCAGCGACTTGATGCGCCCGATCGCCGCCGTCGGGTTCAGCCCCTTGGGGCAGGCTTCCACGCAGTTCATGATGCCGCGGCAACGATACAGCCGGTACGGATCCTCCAGGTTGTCGAGCCGCGCAGCGGTCGCCTCGTCGCGCGAATCGGCGATGAAACGGTAAGCCTGCAGCAGCCCGGCCGGGCCGACGAAGGTATCGGGGTTCCACCAGAACGAGGGGCACGCGGTCGTGCAGCAGGCACACAGGATGCACTCGTAGGCACCGTCGAGCAGCGCGCGGTCTTCCGGACTCTGCAGGCGCTCGACCTCGGGCTCTGGAGCGTCGTTGATGAGCCAGGGCTTGATCGAACGGTACTGCCTGTAGAACGGCTCCATGTCGACGATGAGGTCACGGATCACCGGCAGCCCCGGCAACGGTCGCACTTCGACGGGTTCCTTCAGTTCGGACAAGGGCGTGATGCACGCCAGCCGGTTCCTGCCGTTCACGTTCACTGCGTCCGACCCGCACACGCCTTCGCGGCAGGAACGGCGCAGGGAGAGCGTCTCGTCCTGCGCCTTGATCGCCAGCAGGGCATCGAGCAGCATCTTGCCGGCAGGGTCGATGTCGAGCTCGACGTCCTGCATGAAGGGTTTCTCGCCGGACTCGGGGGAATAGCGGTAGAGGCGGAATTTCATCAATACACCCTCTCCTTCGGCCGGATCGACTCCACCGTCAGCGGCTTCAGCCGCACCGGCTTGGCATCGACCTGGTCTCCCGCCCGCGAATACAGCGTGTGCTTCAGCCAGCGCTCGTCATCACGCCTCGGAAAATCCTCCCGCGTATGCGCGCCGCGGCTCTCGGTGCGGTGGATCGCCGACACCAGCGTCGCCCGTGCCACGCCGATCAGGTTCTCCAGCTCAAGCGCCTCGATGCGCGCGGTGTTGAAGACGCGGCTGGTGTCCTGCAGGCCGGCATGGGTCAGGCGCTCTTCAAGTTCGTTCAGCTTTTCCAGCCCCTCGCGCAGCACCGCATCGGTGCGGAATACACCGGCATGCGCCTGCATCACGCGCCTGAGGTCGTCGCTGATCGCCGCCACGCGTTCGCTGCCAGGCTGCTCCCAGCGGGCCAGGCGTGCCAGGCCGGCGTCGGCCGCATAGTCGGGCAAGGGCCGCGCATAGGGGTTGTCGCGCAGATATTCCTGCATGTGCAGACCCGCGGCGCGGCCGAATACGACGAGGTCGAGCAGCGAATTTCCGCCCAGGCGGTTGGCGCCGTGCACCGACACGCAGGCGCATTCGCCGACGGCATACAGCCCGGGCACCGGCTCCTCGGGACCGAAGCGCGCGGGGGCGACGACCTGGCCGTGCAGGTTGGTGGGAATGCCGCCCATCATGTAGTGCGCGGTAGGCGCGACCGGGATGGGTTTCTCGGCCGGATCGACGCCGGCGAAGCGGATGGAAAGGTCGCGGATGCCTGGGAGTTTTTCGGTGATGGCCTTTTCACCCAGGTGGTCGAGCTTGAGATCGACGTAATCCCCGCGCGGCCCGCAGCCGCGCCCCTTGGCGATTTCGATGGCGATCGCGCGCGCCACCACGTCGCGCCCGGCGAGATCTTTCGCATGCGGCGCATAGCGTTCCATGAAACGCTCGCCGTTTCTGTTCAGCAGATAACCGCCTTCGCCGCGCACGCCCTCGGTGATGAGGCAGCCCACGCCGGCAATCCCGGTCGGATGGAACTGCCAGAACTCCATGTCCTGCAGCGGCAGGCCGGCGCGCAGCACCATGCCGAGGCCGTCGCCGGTGTTGATCATCGCGTTGCTGCTGTTGCCGAACACGCGCCCGGCGCCGCCGGTGGCGAGCAGCGTCGCGCGCGCCTCGATCAGGAGCGGCTCGCCGGTCTCGATGCAAAGCGCAGTGACACCGAGGCAATAGCCCTCGGCATCGCGCACGAGATCGAGCGCAAAATATTCGTCGAAGAACTGCGTGCGGTGGGCGATGTTCTGCTGGTACAGCGTGTGCAGCAATGCGTGGCCGGTGCGGTCTGCGGCAGCGCAGGTGCGGGTGGCCTGCTCGCCGCCGAAATGTTTCGACTGGCCGCCGAACGGGCGCTGGTAGATCTTGCCGTTGTCCAGCCGCGAGAATGGCAGCCCCATGTGCTCGAGTTCATAGACCGCGCTGGCGGCCTCGCGGCACATGAACTCGATCGCGTCCTGGTCGCCCAGCCAGTCGCTGCCCTTGACCGTATCGTACATGTGCCATTCCCAGCGGTCGTCGTCGACGTTGGCGAGCGCGGCGGTGATGCCGCCCTGCGCCGACACCGTGTGCGAACGCGTGGGGAAGACCTTGGACACCACCGCGACCTTGTAGTCGGAACGCGCCAGTTGCAGCGCCGCGCGCAGGCCGGCACCGCCGCCACCGATGATGAGGGCATCGAAGCGACGCGTGTTCATGCGACGCTCCGCTGCGCCGTCCCGAACAGGATCACGGCGATCGTCGCCACGCTGCCCGTCAGGATGACGATCACGGCCAGATACAAGGCAAGGCGCAAGCCGGTCGGCCGGACGTAGTCCATGAAGATATCGCGCATCCCCACCCAG
>JAJZRT010000628.1 GCA_021802595.1 Pseudomonadota bacterium | reverse complement strand
TCTGGATGCCGCCGACGTCGTCGATCGTGGCCGGGCGCAGGGTTTCCAGCGGCGCCGGGGTGACGAGCGTGCCGACGCCTTCGCGGGTGAAGAGCTCGGACAGCAGGGCGCCGTCGCGGTGGCGGCTGATGAGGTGCGCGCGCTTGACGCCCTGGGTGCAGGCGGTGATGGCGCAGGGCAGGTAGTAGGTGACGTCCTCGGGCAGCTTCTTCGCGCGGTCGAGCACTTGCCGTGCTTCGTTGACGGTGAGGGCGTTGTGGATCGTGCGGCCCTTGTCCGGTACGCCCTCGGTGTCCATCAGGAAGATCAGCTTGTCGGCCGCGAGTTCGACGGCCGCCTGGGTGGCCACGTCTTCCAGACTCAGATTGAAGATTTCACCGGTCGGCGAGTAGCCGATGGGCGACAGCAGGACGATGTCGTGCTGGTCGAGGCGGCGGCGGATGGCGGCCGCGTCGATCTTGCGCACTTCGCCGGTGTGCAGCAGGTCGACGCCGTCGCGCACGCCCAAGGGCTGCGCGGTGACGAAATTGCCCGACGCGACGCGGATGTCGGCGCCGGCCATCGGCGTGTTGGCGATGCCCAGCGACAGCAGCGCCTCGATCTCGACGCGCACCGTGCCGGCCGCTTCCTTGACGCAGGCCAGCGCGGCATCGTCGGTGACGCGCAGGCCGTTGACATAGCGGATCGCGGTGCCGTTCTCGGTCAGCCGCGCTTCGACCTGCGGCCGCACGCCGTGCACCAGCACCAGCCGTACGCCCAGGCTGTTCAGCAGGTTGACGTCATGCGCCAGCTGCACGAAGCCGCCTTCGGCGACCAGTTCGCCCCCGAAGGCGATGACGAAGGTCTTGCCGCGGAAACCGTGGATGTAGGGTGCGGCGGAACGGAACCAGTGAACGAAATTAGTCGTATCTTTCAATGGGATGGCCTGGAATTGGAGGTGCCAAACGCGAAGGATACAGAAAACGTCCGTGAAACGGAGGGCGTCCATTCTCGCTTGGTGAAATTAATGGAATAAATCGGATGCGCTTCACGTCATCAGCGGGTACGACAAATTTCCATTCAATCGTCTTGAGGAGACACATATGAAGCAAATGAACAAGCTGCTGGGCGCCGTGCTGGGGGGTGTTTTGATGGCGGGTGCGCTGACCGTGCCGACCGCTGCGCTTGCAGAAAACGACAAGGCTCAGATGAAAGTCGTGATGCAGGTGAGCGACGCCAACCCGGCCACCTGGAATCTTGCGCTGAATAACGTCAAGAACTTCCAGGCCGCCACGAAAGGCCAGGCCAAAATCGAAATCGTGGCCTATGGTCCTGGCATCGGCATGCTGACGGCTGATTCAGAAGTGGCCAATCGCGTGAGTGACGCTGTTGATTCCGGTGTGAAGGTGGCTGCGTGCGGCAACACCATGAAGGCGAAGAAGCTCACCAAGGAAGACATGAACTCCAAGGTCGACATTGTTCCCGGTGGCGTGGTGGAAATCGTGACACGCGAGATGGAGGGATATAGCTACATTCGTCCGTAATCGAAACGAGGCGATGAAAAACCGGGCACAGGCCCGGTTTTTTGTTTGCGTTTACCTAGAAATCTCCCCACAGTGTCTGCATGGCCGCCAGCGCGGCCAGCGCCGCCGTTTCGGTGCGCAGCACGCGCGGCCCCAGGCGAACCGGGATGGCGCCCGCTGTCTGCAGGGCGGCGATCTCGTCGGCCTCGAAGCCGCCCTCGGGCCCGGCCACCAGCCAGTCCCCGGCGACGGGCGTGGGCAGGTCGGCGAGCCGTGCCTCGGCCAGCGGCGACAGGAACAGCAGGCGTCCGGCCCCGTGCTGTCCCAGCCAGTCGGCCAGCGTCAGCGGCGCGGCCACCGCGGGCACCTGGTTGCGGCCGCATTGTTCGCAGGCGCTCGCCACCACACCCTGCCAGTGGGCGACCCGCTTGTCGGCCCGCTCGCCCGCCAGTTTGACCACACTGCGCCTCGCGGCGATCGGCTGGATCGCCGCCACCCCCAGTTCGACCGCCTTCTGCAGCGTGTAGTCCATGCGCTCGCCGCTCGAGATGCCCTGCGCCAGCATCACCCGCAGGCGCGATTCGCGCTCGACGTTGGCAAATCCGGTGATGGCGACCGCCACCTCATCCTTGTGAATGCGTTCGATGCGTGCGGCGTATTCGCCGCCGCCGCCGTTGAACAGCGTGATCGCATCGCCCACCACCAGCCGCAGTGCGCGCGCGGCATGGCGGGCGGGGCCGGGCGGCAGGCTGAAGCGGGCGCCCGGGGCGAGCGGCTGGTCAAGATAGAAACGCGGTGCGGACATCTTGGTATTATGCAGACGTTGTCGAGAAATTCTGCGGAGCGCGTCATGGTTTCCCTTACCACCCCGGTGTGCGATTTCGGCTGGAAGGCGCCCGATTTCAGCCTGCCTGGCGTCGACGGCAGGGTGTGGACGCTGCAGGACGCGATGGGCCCCAATGGCCTGCTCGTGATGTTCATCTGCAACCATTGTCCCTATGTGAAGGCGATCCGCCCGCGACTGGTGCGCGATCTGGCCGAGCTCAGGCGCGACCACGGCATCCATGCCATTGCCATCATGTCGAACGACCCGACGGACTACGCCGAGGACTCGTTCGACAACATGAAGCGGGTGGCGGCTGAATTCGACTTCCCCTTTCCCTACGTGATCGACGAGAGCCAGGCAGTGGCGAAGGCCTACGGCGCCGTGTGCACGCCGGATTTCTTCGGTTTCAACCGCGGTTTCGAACTGCAGTACCGTGGGCGCTTCGACGAATCGCGCAAGGAAACCGCGCCCGAGGGCGTGCGCCGCGACCTGTTCGAGGCGATGCGGGGCATTGCCGCCACCCAACGTGGTCCGGCCGAGCAGATCCCCAGCATGGGCTGCTCGATCAAGTGGAAAGGGGAATGACGTGGTCGATCGCCGCCAGCACTGGGAAACCGTCTACCGCAACAAGGCTGCCGATCAGGTCGGCTGGTTCCAGCCGCATGCCGCCTCGTCGCTGCGCCTGATCGAAGGTTGTGCCGGCAAGGATGCCCGGGCCATCGATGTCGGCGGCGGCGCTTCGGTGCTGGTCGACGACCTGCTCGACGCCGGCTACCGCCACCTGACCGTGCTCGACCTCGCGGAATCGGCGCTGGCGGCCAGCCGCGCGCGGCTGGGTGCACGGGCACAGGCGGTGCAATGGATTGCCGCGGATGCCCTGTGCGCCGACCTGCCGGAGGCGCACTACGACGTCTGGCACGATCGCGCGGTGTTCCATTTCCTGACCGAGCCGGCTGACCGTGCGCGCTATGTCGAGCAAGTGCTGAAAAGCGTGAAACCCGGCGGCCACGTCATCGTCGCCGCGTTCGGTTCCGGCGGTCCGCTGCAATGCTCGGGGCTCGACGTGGTCCGTTACGCGCCGGACGCGCTGCATGCCGAATTCGGCGCGCCGTTCCGTCTGCTCGGGCACGAAACCGAAATTCATCACACGCCGTCGGGCGGGGAGCAGGAATTTGTCTACTGTTATTGTCGGCGCGTCTGATCATGCTTGAACAAGTCAAAGCCCTGGTACGCGAGGTCGCCCAGCGCGAGGTCA
>JAJZRT010000627.1 GCA_021802595.1 Pseudomonadota bacterium | reverse complement strand
TCCGATCTGTACACCAAGAACGACCAGTATTCCAAGACGCGCCTGGCCGGGGATATCGAAGCCCTGCGCTCGTTCTACCTCAATCGCGGCTATCTCGAGTTCAACGTCGACTCCACCCAGGTGTCGATCTCACCCGACAAGCAGGGCATCTACATCACCGTCAACGTGACCGAAGGGCCGCAATACAAGGTGTCCGACGTCAAGCTGGCCGGGCAGATGCTGGTGCCCGAAGCCGAGCTGAAAAAGCTCGTCACCATCAAGCCGGGCGAGGTGTTCGCGCGGGATCGACTGACCGAGTCCACCAAAGCCATTGCCGATCGCCTCGGCAACGACGGCTATGCCTTCGCCAACGTCAACGCCGTGCCCGAACTCGACAAGGAAAAGCATACGGTCGCGTTCACCCTGTTCGTCGACCCGGGCCGGCGTGTGTACGTGAACCGCATCAACGTGGCGGGCAACACCAAGACCCGCGATGAAGTGGTGCGCCGCGAAGTGCGGCAAATGGAAGGGGCGTATTACGACGCCGAGAAGATCAATCTTTCGCGCGACCGACTCAATCGTCTGGGCTACTTCAACGAAGTGAATATCGAAACGCCGGCGGTACCGGGCACCACCGACCAGGTCGACGTCAACGTGAGCGTGGCCGAGAAATCCACCGGCAGCATCATGCTGGGCGCCGGCTTCTCGTCGTCCGAGGGCCTGGTGCTGTCGGGGTCGGTTTCGCAGAACAACGTGTTCGGCACCGGCAACCGGCTGTCGGCGCAGATCAACTCGGGCAGCGTCAATACCGTGTACGCGCTGTCGTTCACCAATCCCTACTACACGATCGACGGCGTCAGCCTCGGCTACGACCTGTACCGGCGTGATGTCGATGCGACCTCGCTCTCCAGCGTCAGCCCCTACAAGACGTCCACCATCGGCGCGGGCGCGCGTCTGGGTCTGCCGATCAACGAGCGCGACTTCATTTCATTCGGTCTGACGTACGAGAAGACCACGATCACCACGACGGCCAACAGCCCGTACCAGTACCTCAATTTCGTCAACACCTTCGGCGCCGACAACGACACGCTGCGCCTCGATACCTCCTGGGCGCGCGATACCCGCAACAACTATCTGTTCCCGACCAAGGGCCTGCTGCAGCGGGTCGCGGCGGAGGTCGGCACCCCGGCCGGCAGCCTGCAGTACTACAAGCTGACGTTCCAGCACCAGCAATTCTTCCCCCTGGGCAGGAGCTTCACGCTCATGCTGAACGGCGAGATCGGGTACGGCGATGGCCTGTCCGGCAAGCCCCTGCCGTTCTTCAAGAACTTCTACGCGGGCGGCAACAGCTCGGTGCGCGGCTTCAAGAACGGCACCCTGGGGCCCAAGGATATCAACGGCGATGCGCTGGGCGGCGACCAGCGCATCATCGGCAACGCGGAACTCTTCTTCCCCCTGCCGGGTGTCAAGGACGACCAGTCGCTGCGCATGTCGGTCTTTGTCGATACGGGTGCCTCGTTCGGTCCCTATGACGTGGCCGACCGGTACAAGAGTTTCTCCTTCGGGGATTTGCGTTATTCGGCCGGGGTGGCGGTGCTGTGGGTCTCGCCGCTGGGGCCGCTCAAGTTCAGTCTGGCGCAGCCGCTGGTCAAGAAGCCGGGCGACAAGTCTGAAGTGTTTCAATTCACCCTCGGCCAGGTGTTCTGAGGGCAGGCCATTACTGGAGTATTCATGATGAAGTTCAAGCAGCTGGCAGTTTCCCTGATTCTCGCATCTGCGTTCGCGGCCGCTCCCACGCTGGCCGACACCAAGATCGGCTTCGTCAACACCGAACGGCTGTTGCGCGAGGCGCCCCTGTCGATCGCCGCGCAGAAAAAGCTGGAGCGCGAATTTTCCGGGCGCGACCAGGAACTGCAGAAGATGGCCAGGCAGGCACGCGACCTGCAGGCGCAGCTCGACAAGGACGGCGTCACCATGTCGGACAGCGACCGCAAGTCGAAGGAACGTGATCTCAACAACCTCAACCTCGAACTGCAGCGCAAGGGACGCGAGTTCCGCGAGGACCTCAACCTGCGCCGCAACGAGGAACTGAGCCAGATCCAGGAACGCGCGCGCAAGGCGATCCAGGATATCGCCAAGACCGAGAAGTTCGACCTGATCGTCGAGCAGGCCGTGTACGTCGATCCCAAGAGCGACATCACCGACCGGGTGATGAAGGCCCTGGGCGGAAAATAAGCAACCGATGGCCTCTACGCTGGCCGAACTGGTCGCGCGTTTTGGCGGGGAGTTGCTGGGCGACGCGAGCGTCATGATTCGCCAGGTTGCGCCGCTGGACCGGGCTCAGGCGGGAGAAATCGGCTTCGTCTCGCAGAACAAGTATCTCGCCCAGCTGGCCGATACGCGGGCGGCAGCGGTGATCCTGCCGGCGGACGCGCGCGATGCCACCACCCTGCCGCGCATCCTCACGCCCAATCCCTATCTGTATTTCGCACGCGTCTCGGCGCTGCTGAATCCGCCGCCGCACCCCCCCGCGGGGATCCATCCCGCGGCGACAGTCGCGCCGGATGCGGAGATCGCCGCGGATGCCAGCATCGGCGCCGGCGCCGTGATCGGAGGCGGTGCGCGTATCGGCGCGCGGACGGTCATCGGACCCAACTGCGTCGTCGGCGACCAGGCCCGCGTCGGCGCGGATTGCCTGCTGCACGCCAACGTCACCCTGTATCACCGCTGCGAAGTGGGCGACCGCGCCATTCTGCATTCGGGCTGCGTCATCGGTGCCGACGGCTTCGGCTTCGCGCCGAACGAGGGACGCTGGGAAAAGATCCCGCAGATCGGCCGCGTGCTGATCGGCGACGACGTCGAGGTCGGCGCCTGCACCACCATCGATCGCGGGGCGCTGGAGGACACGGTGATCGAGGAGGGCGTCAAGCTCGACAACCTGATCCAGGTCGCGCACAACGTGACGATCGGCGCCCACAGCGCGATTGCCGCCTGCACCGGCATCGCCGGCAGCGCGAAGATCGGCCGCCACTGCACGATCGGTGGCGCGGCGATGATCTTCGGCCACATCGAGATCGCCGACGGCACCCGCATCTCGACCAACACGCTGATCACCAAGTCGCTGCCCAGGCCGGGCACCTACACTTCGGCGCTGCCGTTTTCCGAACACGAGGTGTGGCAGAAGAACGCCGTGCACATGCGCAACCTCGACAGGCTGGTGAACCGGGTCAAGCAGCTTGAGCAACGACTCAACGAACTGGAAAGCAAATCATGATCATGGACATCGAGCAGGTCATGCAGTATCTGCCGCACCGCTACCCTTTTTTGCTGATCGACAAGGTCATCGAGCTCGAGCTCGGCAAGTCCATCACGGCGATCAAGAACGTGACGATCAACGAGCCATTTTTCACCGGTCATTTTCCCGGCGCACCGGTGATGCCGGGCGTGCTGATCCTGGAAGCGATGGCGCAGGCGGCGGGAATCCTGTCGTTCAAGACCAAGAATTACTCGCCGGAGCAGATCGGCATCATCTACTTCGCCGGTATCGACGGCGCGCGCTTCAAGAAGCCGGTCAAGCCGGGCGACCAGCTGGTGCTCAAGGCCG
>JAJZRT010000626.1:507-3590 GCA_021802595.1 Pseudomonadota bacterium | reverse complement strand
GAAGCGCTGATCATGGCGTCGATCGTGGAAAAGGAGACCGGCGCGGCATTCGAGCGTCCGAAGATTGCCGCCGTGTTTCTGAACCGGCTCAGGCTGGGCATGCGCCTGCAGACCGACCCGACCGTGATCTATGGGCTGGGCGATCGCTACGACGGCAACCTGCACAAGATCGATTTACAGCGCGACACCCCGTACAACACCTACACCCGCGCCGGGTTGCCGCCGACGCCGATCGCCATGCCCAGTGAGGCCGCGATCGAGGCTGCGCTCCACCCGGCGCAGACGGACGCCCTCTATTTCGTCGCGCGCGGCAACGGCACCCATGTCTTTTCCAGCACTCTCGAAGCGCACAACCGCGCAGTGAACCGCTATCAGCGATGACGAAACCCGGTAAATTCATCACCCTCGAAGGCGTCGACGGCGCCGGTAAGAGCACCCACCTGAACTTCGTCGCGGACTGGCTGCGACGACAGGGCAGGGAGGTCGTCGTCACCCGCGAACCCGGCGGCACCCCGCTCGGAGAGACCCTGCGCGAACTGCTGCTGCACCGCGAGATGGACGCCGATACCGAACTGCTGCTGATGTTCGCCGCGCGGCAGGCGCACCTGGCCGAATTGATCCTGCCCGCGCTCGCCCGCGGGGCGTGGGTGGTGTCCGACCGCTTCACCGATGCCAGTTACGCCTACCAATGCGGCGGGCGCGGCATCGCGGCGGAGCGCATCGCCGCGCTGGAAACCTGGGTACAGCGCGGCTTCGCACCCGACCTCACCCTGCTGTTCGATGTGCCGCCCGAGGTGGCGGAAGCGCGCCGCTCGGCCGCGCGCACCGCGGACCGTTTCGAGCGTGAGGCGGACAGCTTCTTCAACCGCGTGCGCAACGCCTATCTCGATCGCGCGCGTGGCGAGCCGGCGCGCATCCGGGTGCTGGATGCGCGCCACGGCATCGCCGAACTGCAGGTCGAGATCGGCGAATTGCTGAAAGGGCTGGGGTGAGCGCGCCGTATCCCTGGCTGGACGCCCCCTGGAACCGCCTGCTGGCGACCCGGGCGCGGCCGGCGCAGGCCCTGCTGCTGGCAGGGCCGCGCGGGGTCGGCAAGGGCGCGCTGGCGCGGGCATGGGCGCAGGCGCTGCTGTGCGAGGCACCGCAGCCGGACGGCGCCGCCTGCGGCCAGTGCCCGGCCTGCCACTGGTTCGAGACGGACACGCATCCCGATTTCCGGTTGCTGACGCTGCAGGAGAAAGCCGGCAAGGAAGGCGAAACCCGCATGGCGACGGCGATCGAGGTCGACCAGGCGCGCGAGGCGGTCGACTTCGTCCAGTTGTCCACCTACCGCGCCGGGTTTCGCGTGGTGCTGGTCGATCCGGCGGACAGTCTCAATCTGGCAGCTGCCAACGCGCTGTTAAAGGTGCTGGAGGAACCGCCGTTAAATACGGTATTCGTGCTGGTTTCGGATCAACCGAGGCGCCTGCTGCCGACCATACGCAGCCGCTGCACCCGGATCGACATCGGCCTGCCGCCGCTCGAGCAGGCCGCACAATGGCTGGCCGGGCAGGGGGTGGACGATGCCATGAACCTGCTGGCGCTTTCCGGCGGCACCCCGCTCGACGCGCAGCGCTGGGCCGAGGGCGCCGACCTGGACGAGCGCCGCGGCGTGCTGGACGGTCTGGCGCAGCCCGGCCGGCTCGACCCGGTCACTCAGGGCGAGCGCTGGAAGGCGATCAGCCCGCAGACCTGGCACAACGTGGCGTACAAGTGGCTGGGCGATCTGTTGGCAGTGAAACTGGGGGGCGGCGTGCAGTTCAACCGCGATTTTGCCGACGTGCTGGCACAGCTGGGCGGCAAGGCCGATCTGGCGAAACTGCTGGCACTCGCCAGGACGCAGGCGAGCGAAGGCCGGACACTGGCCCACCCGCTCAACCGGGCGTTGCAGCTCGAAGCCTGGCTGATCCAGTACCGGCACGTGTTTGATTGAAAAGGGTCGATGATGAATGCAGCAGTCAACGATGTCGCAGGACAGGTGCGCCCCGGCGTGCTGTCGCTGTCCATCAAGGAAAAATCCGCGCTTTTTGCCGCCTACATGCCGTTCATCAAGGGCGGCGGGCTGTTCATCCCCACCAACAAGCAGTACAAGATGGGCGAGGAAGTGTTCATGCTGCTGACGCTGATGGACGATCCGGCCAAGCTGCCGGTGTCCGGCAAGGTGGTGTGGGTGACGCCCTCGGGTGCACACGGCAGCCGCACCCAGGGCGTGGGGGTGCAGTTCGCGTTCAACGAAAGCGGCAAGGCGGCGCAGAACAAGATTGAAGGTTTGCTCGGCGGTTCGTTAAAATCGACGCGTCCTACCCACACCATGTAGCACCGCCTTGCGGTGCGCAGACACCGCATGTACATCGACTCCCACTGCCACATCAATTTCCCCGACCTCGCCGGCAAGCTGCCCGAAGTATTCGAACTGATGGCCGCCAACCAGGTGAGCCACGCGCTGTGCATCGGCGTGGAACTGGAAAAATTCCCCGAAATCCGCGCGCTTGCCGAAACCTATCCCAACGTCTACGCCTCGGTCGGCGTCCATCCCGACCACGAAGACTGCACCGAGCCGACGGTGGAAGAACTGGTTGCACTGGCCGATCACCCGAAAGTGGTGGCCATCGGCGAGACCGGGCTGGATTATTTCCGCCTGACCGGCGACCTTGAATGGCAGCGCGAGCGCTTCCGCACCCACATCCGTGCGGCCAAGGCGAGCCGCAAGCCGCTGGTGATCCACACCCGTGCCGCGGCCGACGACACCCTGCGCATCATGCGCGAGGAAAACGCCGGCGAGGCGGGCGGGGTGATGCACTGCTTCACCGAGAGCCTGGCCGTGGCTGAGGCCGCGATCGAGCTCGGCTTCTATATTTCCTTCTCGGGCATCGTGACCTTCAAGAATGCCGCCGCCCTGCGCGAGGTGGCGGCGGCGATCCCGCTCGAGAGCATGCTGATCGAGACCGATGCGCCTTATCTGGCGCCGGTGCCGCACCGCGCTTAATACATTTAATCGAACTAGTACTATTAAGAATACTGGATCTAAAGCAATTCAAGGGGTG
>JAJZRT010000626.1:0-497 GCA_021802595.1 Pseudomonadota bacterium | reverse complement strand
CGTGAAGCACGTCGCGGAGGAGATCGCGCGGGTGCGCGGCATGACGGCCGAGGCAGTGGGAGAGGCGACCAGTGCGAATTTCTTCCGCCTGTTCGCGGGCGCCCGCCCGCATTGAGGCGGACTGGGCGGTCGCTTACTGCCCGAAGAAGGACTTGACCTTGTCCATGAAAGACTGCGCGCGCGGGTTGTTGTTGCGGCCGGGGCTCAGCGACTCGAACTCGCGCAGCAGGTCGCGCTGGCGTTCGGACAGGTTCACCGGCGTCTCCACCAGCATGTGGCACATGAGGTCGCCCGGCGCGTGGCTGCGCACGCCCTTGATACCCTTGCCGCGCAGGCGGAACACTTTGCCCGACTGCGTCTCGGCGGGAATCTTGATCTTGGCGTGGCCGTCCAGCGTGGGGATTTCGACCTCGCCGCCGAGCGCTGCGGTGGCGAAGCTGATCGGCATTTCGCAATGCAGATCGTCGCCGTCGCGCTTGAACACCGGGTGTTCCTTG
>JAJZRT010000625.1 GCA_021802595.1 Pseudomonadota bacterium | reverse complement strand
ATCTGGGCGGTTTCGATCATGGCTTCGTCCATGCCGACCTGGTCGATGTATTTGAGGATCACCCATACGGCATTCATGAGGATGCGCGGGTTGTAGGGCGCCTCGCGGCAGGCGGTCAGCAGCTTCTCCACCGCAGTCCCGTAGTCGCCGCGCTGCGCCAGAACCACGCCCTCGTTGTTGAGCTTGCGCACGTCGCCCGTGGCCGAGGCCAGCACGCTGGCGCCGTCATCCGTCCGGCCGGCCTCGTCATAGAGCCGTTTCGCCTTGGCCAGCAATGCCTCGCTATCGTGCGCGTTGCGCGCCACCTCGGCGACGACGGCGTCGGCTTCGTCATGGCGCCCGTGGGCCATGCAGGCGCCGGCCAGGTCCAGCATGAGCTGCGCATCGCCACGGGTTCCATTGACGCGCAGGCTCGCCGCCTCGTCGAGCGCCTTGGCCGCTTCCACGAGATCGCCGGCGCGGGTATGTGCCACGCCCTGCGTGACCGCCATGACCAGCTTTCCTTCGGGGCTCGCCTGCAGCGCGCCTTTGTGCTTTTTCAGCGTATCGGAAACCGCATTGAGATCGCCCTGCTCCAGTTGCACCCGACACAGATTGCCGAAATCGGCCGGCGTGATGAAAATCGAATGGCGCCCTTTTTCCAGTACGTTGTCGAATGCGGTGCGCGCGGTGTCGAGATCGCCGTTTCCGTAGGCCACCTCCCCCAGCTTCTGCTGCCGGCGCACGGTCTTGGCCGAAATCACCACGCCCATCTCCAGGGCTTCCTGCGCAGCCGCCGTATCCTTTTTCTCCAGGCAGACGTCCGAAAGCAGGTCATAGGCTGCAACCATTTCCGGGGCGTGCTCCAGCACATCGCGCAGTTCCTCCTCGGCCGCCTCCCCCTTCATCTGCAGGTGCAGGGCCCGGGCAAGCCCCAGGCGTGCCCACGGGATGGCCCGCATCATGACCACCTGCTGGTACAAGGCCTCGGCCTCCTCGAAGCGACCGAGCGCAACCAGCAGCTCACCCTTGAAGCGCAGGGCATCCACCGCATACTTCGGTTTGCTGCGCATGAGATCATCGCAGGCCGCGATCGAGGCTTCCAGATCCTGTTCCTGGAAATGCCAGTAGGCATCCCGGAACGCCCGTTTGCGCTGCAGGATGCCCGTGAGCCGGCTGCGCAGAAGCTCGGCGCTGAAAGGCTTGATCATGTAGTCGTCCGGCGCCAGCTCGGCCGTGGCAACGACCTTCTCGTAATAGGATTCCGCCGTGACCATCATGAATATGGTCTCCAGCGAGATCAGGTGGCTGTGACGCAATTCCTCCAGCAATTGCTGGCCATCACGGCCTTCGCCCAGATTGAAATCGCACAGGATGAAATCGTAGGACCGGTTCTTGATCTGGAAGATGGCTTCGGCGGCATTGGCCACCATCTGGATCTTGGTGATGCCGAAGTTGGACAGGGTCAGTCGCAGGGCATTGCGCATGCTCGGGGAATCGTCGACCACCAGCGCACGCAGGGCGCTGTAGTCGATGAAGGCTTCGCCTTGCTGGGGTGACGCCAGGCTCATGCCTGAGCCCTCACGCATAAACAACCGGAATGAATCACCGAACTTCCAATTAAATGGATGGATATCAGTGGTATCGACGGTTTTCCGCTTAACTGAAGCGCGCGATGCCGTGCCGGGCGTCAGGCGGAGGGATCGTCTCCGGATGCGCCGACCCCGATGTCCAGCGCTTCCCCGAACGGCCGGCTCGGGTACTGGAAGGCCACCGGCCCATCCGGCTCCGCGTGGACGAATTGATGGACAAAGGGATCGGTGGAGTCGGGCATCCCGGAAGCCGCCCCTTCGGCCACGACCACGCCGTCATGGATGAAATAGACGTAGTCGGCCACTTTCAGCGACTCCGAGACATCGTAGGTCACCACGATCGAGGTCAGGCCGAGCGCATCGTTGAGGCGCCGGATCAGGTTGGCGATGGTATTGAGCGAGATCGGATCGAGGCCGGCAAAGGGTTCGTCGTACATGATCAGCCTGGGGTCGAGCGCAATCGCCCGGGCCAGCGCCACCCGGCGCTCCATGCCGCCCGACAGTTCGCTGGTTCGCAGGGCGTGGGCGCCGCGCAGGCCGACGGCGTGCAGTTTCATCAGCACCAGATCGCGGATGACGTCTTCCGGAAGATCGGTGTGCTCGCGCATCGGATAGGCGATGTTGTCGAACACCGACAGGTCGCTGAACAGGCCGCTGACCTGGAACATCATCCCCATCTTGCGCCGCATGGCGTAGAGCGCGTCGTTGCCCAGTTCATGCACCACCTGCCCGTCGAACCTCACCTGGCCACGCGCCGGCCGCAACTGGCCGCCGACGTGGCGCAGCAGGGTGGTCTTGCCGCAGCCGCTGACGCCGAGAATGGCGACGACCTTGCCGCGCGGAATGGACAGGTTGACGCCCCTGAGCACGGAGCGGTCGCCGTAGGCGAAATGCAGGTCGCGGATCTCGACCAGGCTACCGGTCATTTCAGACGTCCCCCAGCAGGGCTTCGGGGGCTTCCAGCGCAGTCTTCACCGCCACCAGGAACTGCACCGCATCGCGGCCGTCGATCAGACGGTGGTCGTAGGTCAGCGCCAGATACATCATCGGGCGGATGACAACCTGGCCGTTTTCCGCCACCGGGCGTTCCTGGATGGCGTGCATGCCGAGAATGGCCGACTGTGGCGGGTTGAGGATGGGCGTGGACAGCAGCGAACCGAACACGCCGCCGTTGGTGATGGAAAACGTGCCGCCGCTCAATTCATCGAGCGTCAGCTTCGCCTCGCGTGCGCGCTGGGCGAAGTCGGCGATGGCCGCCTCGATCCCGGCCGGCGACAGCGTCTGCGCGCGGCGCAGGATCGGCACCACCAGTCCGCGCGGACTGGAAATGGCGATGCCGATGTCGGCATCGCCATGCCAGACGATGTCGTTGCCGTCGATGGCGGCGTTGACGATGGGGAAAGCTTTCAGCGCCTGGCACACCGCCCGCACGAAGAACGACATGTAGCCGAGCTTGACGCCGTGCCTGACCTCGAAATCGGCCTTGAAGCGCTGACGCAGCTCATTCACCGGCTGCATGTTCACCTCGTTGAAGGTGGTGAGCATGGCGGCGGTGTGCTGGGCTGCGACCAGGCGTTCGGCCACGCGGCTGCGCAGGCGCGACATCGGCTCGCGGCGGCTTTCGCCCGGCTGGGCGACAGAGGCGGCAGCGGGCAAGGCCACGCTGGCGATCACCGGCACCGGAGCGGACGATGGAGGGCGCGCGAGGGGCGCGACGGCAGCGGGCTGCGACGGCTTCGCGGCAGGCGCCGGAACCGCAACGTGTTCACCGGTCTCGATCACCGCCACCACTTCGTCGGCCTTGACCACCGCGCCTTCGGGCTGGCGAATTTCGAGCAGCGTGCCCGACGCCGGCGCGGGAATTTCCAGGATCACCTTGTCGGTTTCCAGGTCGACCAGGGTTTCGTCGCGTGCCACGGTCTCGCCCACCTGCTTGCGCCATGGCAGCAGCGTCCCGCTGGCGACCGAATCGGACAGGGTCGGCACACGCACGTCAAGCTTCATGGGTCGTCTCCAGCG
>JAJZRT010000624.1 GCA_021802595.1 Pseudomonadota bacterium | reverse complement strand
GCCGCCGGCCTGTTTGATCTGCCCCGGTTCGAACGGTTCGATCATGCCATGCTCAGCCGCCATGCGGCGGATCCATCGGTCGGACTTGATGCTCATCAGGTGTTGGAAATGACGATGTTGGGGAACTTGGCGGAATGGTCCACCGCGGTTTCGCCAATCTTGACGGCAACGCGGCGCGCAATCTGCTTGTATATCTCGGTCACACGGCCATTGGGGTCGGACACCACCGACGGCTTGCCGGCGTCGGTGTCGGCACGGATCGCGCCGTCGAGCGGCAGCGCGCCGAGGAATTCGACGTTGTAGTCCTTGCACATGCGCTCGCCGCCACCTTCGCCGAAGATGCGTTCTTCGTGGCCGCACTTCGAGCAGATGTGCAGGCTCATGTTCTCGACCACGCCGATGATGGGAATGCCGACCTTCTCGAACATCTTGAGGCCCTTGCGCGCATCGATCAGCGCGATGTCCTGCGGCGTGGTGACGATCACCGCGCCGGTCACCGGCACGCGCTGCGCCAGGGTCAGCTGGATGTCGCCGGTGCCGGGCGGCAGGTCGACGACGAGATAGTCGAGGTCGTTCCAGTTGGTGTTGTTCAGCAACTGCTCCAGCGCCTGCGTCACCATCGGGCCGCGCCACACCATGGGCGTTTCGACGTCGATCAGGAAGCCGATCGACATCGCCTGGATGCCGTGGCCGATCAGCGGCTCGAGGTTCTTGCCGTCGGTCGACTCCGGCTTGTCGGTGATGCCCAGCATGGTCGGTTGCGACGGACCGTAGATGTCGGCATCCAGCATGCCGACGCGCGCACCTTCGGCGGACAGCGCCAGCGCCAGGTTGACGGCGGTGGTGGACTTGCCGACACCGCCCTTGCCGGAGGCGACGGCGATGATGTTCTTGACGTTGGGAATCAGCTTGACGCCGCGCTGCACACTGTGCGACACGATCTTGAAGCTGACATTGGCGGTGGCGGTGGTCACGCCCTCGATGGATTTGAGCGCGTCCTCGACCTGTTTCTTGATGACAGCCAACTGGCTCTGCGCCGGGTAGCCCAACTGAATGTCGACCGACACGTTGCCGCCGTCGATCTTGATGTTGCGGGCGGATTTGGTCGAGACATAGTCCTTGTGGGTGTTGGGGTCGATCAACGCTTTCAGTGCGGTCTGCACCTGAAGTTCAGAAACGGCCATGGTTGCTCCAGCAGGTTAATTAGCAATCGCTCATTTTAACGAATTCTGCCGCTTTGGGTGAGCGGAAATGCAGAAAGGACGCGGGATTCCCTGTCATTTGCAGGGATATTGCAGGACGTCTGGGCCATCGGAAAGCCTTGTGAGGTGTGGGCGGAAACACCCACGCTGGCGCAGAAATCTGCCTAGCGCAGCTCGGCGTAATGCGCCACCAGCACCGCCTCGGGCACACGCAGACGGATGGCTGCAACCAGTTCGCTGATCGCCCCTTGGCGCGGACGCAAGGACACCCACAACAGGTTCAGTTTCAGGTTGAGGTCGGCAAACACGACGTCCTGATGCAGGGCCAGGACAGCCTGGATATCGCGTGACGCCCGTTCGATCTCGGCGCGCGGGCGGCTGCGCAAACGCGGAATCAGCATCATGAAATCGGTCAGCCGCCGTCCGGCGCCATCCCGCGTGGGCGCGACCTGCCACAGGGGCAGCCCTGGCCCGGAACCAGCAAATGTCGTCAGCGTGCTTGAAGCATGGATTCGTATCTTCATCACGCCTCCGTCATTCCGGGGTCAGGACTTCAACAGCAGGTCGGGTGCCGCTCCGCGCCGGTCGCACAGACGCAGCGCACGTTGTCGCAAATGGCGCGCATCCTTCTGCAGATAGCGTTCGAGTTCCTCGAGCGCCAGTCGGTAGACCTCGCGCTTGAAGTCGACCACCGCTTCCATCGGCACCCAGTACTCGTTCCAGCGCCAGGCATCGAATTCGGGATGACTGCTGGCACGCAGCGAAACGTCGCAATCGCGTCCGGTCAGGCGCAGCAGAAACCAGATCTGCTTCTGCCCGCGATACAGGCCGCGGCTGTCGCGCCGCGTCCAGTGAGGGGGAACGTCGTAACGCAACCATTCGCGCGTGCGACCCAGAACGCGAACATGCGCGGGCTGCAAGCCCACTTCCTCTTCCAGTTCCCGGAACATGGCCTGTTCCGGCGTCTCCCCTGCGTTGATGCCGCCTTGGGGAAACTGCCAGGCGTGCTGATTGACGCGCTTGCCCCAGAATACCTGGTTGTGCGCGTTGCACAATATGATGCCTACGTTCGGGCGGTACCCTTCTCGGTCGATCATGGCCGCCACCATAAAATAATAAATACAATTACCTGCATTCTTTCACACCCACCGGAAATTGCAAACCGGGCGCGCCAGAAAACCAGGCGTTATGCATTGTTTTAATTAGGATTTCCAGACCCCAAACAGGCAGGCCTGGCAGCCCGGATGGGCGCGTTATTCCAGCAGCGGCGCGATCCCCGCTGCCCACTGTAAATCGCGTGCGAAGCCCCGCAGATCGAGTCCGTAACGCTTCGACAGATCGGCCAGCTGCGGCCGCATTGCATCGAGCCGGGCCGGCGCACCCGGCTCGCCAAACGCGAGCACGATGACGTTGGTCTTGTCCTGCACCGAAATCCAGCCGACCTCGCCGTCGAACGCCCGCGTCAGCCGCGCAAAATACTCGGCGAATTCGCTGTCACGCCCCCACAGGTTCACCACCAGAATGCCGCCCGGTTTCAATACGCGGCGGCAGGCCGCATAGAACGTCTGCGTCGCCAGCGCCTCGACCTGGTTGCCGGCGTCGAAGCCATCGAGCAGGATGACGTCGGCGCTGCCAGGATGCTGCCGCACATACAAGGCGCCGTCGGCCTCCACCACGCTGAGCGTCGCGTCGTCCGGCGGCAGCTCGAAATGGGCGCGCGCAGCGGCGATCACCCGCGGATCGATTTCCACCGCGGTGATGCACGTCTGCGGGCGCTGCCGGCGGATGAACTTGGCGAGCGAACCGCCACCCAGGCCGATCATCAGCACGTCCTGCGGCATGGGATTGAACATCAGGAATCCCATCATCGCCCGCGTATAGGCGAGTTCCAGATCCCACGGCCGGCTCACCCGCATCGCGCTCTGGATCGCACGGCTGCCCAGATGCAGCGTGCGTGTGCCGCGTTCCTCGGTCACTTCCAGCCCGTCGCCGCCTGCCCGGCGTTTACCAAACTTCAAGCGCATGGCCACCCTGTCCCAAAAATCGAGCGCGAAAGATTACCCGTCCGCACGCTAAAATGCGCATTTTCGTCCTGATTATTCCACCATGCGCGCCAGCCAGTTCTTTATTTCCACCACCAAGGAAGCCCCGTCCGAGGCCGAACTCGTCAGCCACAAGCTGATGCTGCGCGCCGGCCTCATCAAGCGCCTGGGGTCGGGGCTGTATACCTGGATGCCGCTGGGGCTGCGCGTGCTGCGCCGGGTGGAGGCGGTGGTGCGCGAGGAAATGAACCGTGCCGGCGCGATCGAACTGTTGATGCCGGCGGTGCAGCCGGCCGAACTGTGGGAAGAAACCGGACGCTGGGCCGTGTTCGGTCCGCAGATGCTGAAG
>JAJZRT010000623.1:776-3594 GCA_021802595.1 Pseudomonadota bacterium | reverse complement strand
CGATCTCTCGTCCAGCCGGGCCAGCAGGTCGCGCAGGATGCGCTGCTTGGCGACTTCCGCGCGCTGGCGGCCTTCGCACATTTCCTGCAGGCGGAACACGCGTGCGGCACGCTCGTTCAGTAGCGGCTTGACCACACGTTCCAGTTGCGTGCGTGCCTCTTCGAACACGCCAGGATTCTTGTCGGCTTCGGCGTTGATGCGGTCGGTCCAGCGGCTCATCAGCCTGAGCAGGCGCTGGTCGGTGATCTTGCCGTCGTCGCCGGCGACCATGCTGATGCGGTCGAGGGTATTGAGGACCTTGTGTGCCGGATGGGTGGGCGACCCCAGGAATTGGGGGTCGGACATCGCCAGCTTGATGAGGCTGGTCTCCAGTTGCTGGAAAAACGGCCGCATGCCTTCGCTGACCGATTTCTCGGCGTGCATGGTGTCGAACAGCGCGCCGAACATGTCGACCGAGCGCTGCATTTCCTGGGTGACGGTGGGCGGCAGCGCCCCGGCGGCGGCGAGGCGCTGCAGCACCGGCGAATGCGCCACGGCGGGCGCACCCGCCATCATGGGCTGGCCCATGCCAGCGCCGGCCGGCATGCCTTGCCGGGCCTGGCCCGTCAGGGAACCGCCGGTGGCGGCGCCCGCCGTCCCCATCGGTGCCGACGCCGCGGGGGCGGCGCCCGGCTGGCCGCGGAAGAAATCCAGCAGCGAGCCGGTCAGGCGCCCGAGGGCGCCTTGCTGCGGGGCGGCGGCGGGTGACGGGGCATCGGCCCGGGAGGGCGCATCGGCAGCGGGTGCGGAAGGCGGCGCGGCGTGCCGCGTCGACGGGGGCTCGGCGGGCTGCCTGTTCTCGACCTCGGCCTTCGAAACCGGCAGCAGCGCCAGCAATTCGGCATACAGCGGGGCCAGCTGTTCGGCCAGCACATCGCGCAACGTGGCGTAGGCGACCTGGCGCGCACGCGCCAGCACGGGGACATCCTGCAGCGCGCCGCGGTAGGCATGGCCGATGACGGCCGGGCCGAAGGGGTTGTTGTTGTGGTCGCAGGCGAATCCGAACAGCTGGCCGATGCGCGGTTCGATGTCCGAGAGCTGTTCGCGGAACTGCTCCTCCAGCTTGTTGGCTTCGCTCGATGTGGCGAGCCAGTCTTCGAAGTCCAGCTCGTCGACCAGCGCCAGTCCGCCATCCAGGGTGTCGCGGGTGGCCTGGGTCTGTACCGGCCGTGCCTGCTTCAGCGCATCGAGCACCCCTTGCACGAAGCGGGTCTGCACCGCCGGCGCGTGGTTGGCGAATTCATGCACGGCGCTCAGCAGCCCGCTGTGCTCGGCAATGCCGGAGGCCTGCACGGCCGCCGCACTCAGCTTGTCGCCCAGTGTGCGCATGATCTGGTCGTGCACCTGCAGCAGGGTTTCGCTCAGCAGGGTGGTGCTGGCCTCGCGCAACTGGGGGTGCGCGGTGGAGGCGGGCAGGGCGGCCAGTTTTTGCCGGTGCCCCGCCATGCGCAGCCTTTGCAGCGCGCGCAGGGCCTCGACGGGCTGGTGGCCAAATGCGACCCCGACGCCGAGCGGGCTCAGGCGCTTGAGCTGGGCGGGCACCCGGAAGGTCTGCGTGGTATTGATCGACACCGGTGTGAAGACGATTTCCACTGCGGCGTCGGCGCGTTTGGCCAGCGCGGCGATCGCCGCTTCCGGGTTGGTGAACTTGAGGAACAGGCCGCCCTGGCAGAAGTCGCGAATCTCGCAGGCGATCTCGGTGTAGCCCGGCTGGGTGATGATGGCGGCCTGCGAGACCTGGAAGCGCTTGGCGGAATTCGCCTGGTTTTGGTAGACTGCCATGCATGATTCGTGCCGCAAAGTTCTTTTTTAGCCGCTTTTATCCCACGCCGCAGGCGGTCGGGAGGCGCTGAGACGAACAGCAACGCCTTGACGAAACCGCCAGCCCCCTGGCGGTTTTTTGTTTAAGCCGCCGCTGCAAGTCGAAGCAAACAACCGGAGCCTGAACATGTCTGCCACCCGAACCGACGATACCCGCATCGAGCAAAGCGGCGAGCTGCTCGCCCCGATGCAGGTCATGCGCGAACTGCGCGCCAGCGAAGCCGTGCTGGCGCACGTGGCGCAGGCTCGCAGCGCCATCCACGACGTACTGCGCGGCGCGGACGACCGCATGTTCGTCGTCGTCGGCCCCTGCTCGATCCACGATCCGGCCGCCGCGCTCGATTATGCGCGCAAGCTGAAACCGCTGGCCGACGAACTGGCGCACGATCTCATCATCGTGATGCGCGTGTACTTCGAGAAGCCGCGCACCACCGTGGGCTGGAAGGGGCTGATCAACGACCCGCATCTGGACGAGAGCTTCGACATCAACGAGGGCCTGCGGCTGGCGCGCAAGCTGCTGCTCGAAATCAACGAGATCGGCCTGCCGTGCGCGACCGAATTCCTCGACCTGATCTCGCCGCAGTACATCGCCGACCTGGTGAGCTGGGGCGCGATTGGCGCGCGCACCACCGAGTCGCAGTCGCACCGCCAGCTGGCGTCCGGGCTGTCGTGCCCGGTGGGATTCAAGAACGGCACCGACGGCAGCCTGCGCATCGCCGTCGATGCGATCAAGGCCGCCGCCGCGCGCCACCATTTCATCTCCGTCACCAAGTCGGGCCACGTCGGCGTGTTCAGCACCTCGGGCAACGAGGACACCCACGTCATCCTGCGCGGTGGCAAGACCCCCAACTACGATGCCGCGAGCGTCGCGCTGGCGTGCGGCGAACTGGCTGCCGCCGGCTTGCGCCCGCAACTGATGATCGACTTCTCGCACGCCAATTCGAGCAAGCAGTACCAG
>JAJZRT010000623.1:0-766 GCA_021802595.1 Pseudomonadota bacterium | reverse complement strand
TACCAGCGCCAGATCGATGTCGCTGCCGACGTCGCGGCGCAGGTGGCGGGCGGCGACGTGCGCATCATCGGCGCGATGGTGGAAAGCCACATCAATCCCGGCCGCCAGGATCTGGTCGCGGGGCAGGCGCTGGAATATGCCAAGTCGATCACCGATGCCTGCATCGGCTGGGATGACACGGCCCCGTTGTTGCGGATGCTGGCCGATGCCGTGAAAAAACGCCGGCTGACCGTCCCGGCAGATGAGGAATAGGCGCGCTTCCGGGGTAAAATGTGCTCGGCGGGCCTCCCCGCATGGCTAAGTTGTGAATCGGGTCAGGTCCGGAAGGAAGCAGCCCCAGCGACCGATGCCAGTGCCGGGGTTCTGGCTCGCCATTCCTGGCTGCATTTGGGCGGGCGAGATTTAATACAGCCCGCGTTGTCGCGCCTTGCCGTACTCTATGTACTGTCTGCGGCGCTCCGCCTTGTCCCCGCCCAAATGCAGCCAGGAATGGTCCCTGCCACCCATTACATCCATGACTGACCTCTTCGGCGATTCCGCTTCCCCCGCACTTGCGCTGGCGCGCAAGTGGCGGCCGCGCGCATTCGCCGACCTCAAGGGGCAGGAGCACGTGGTGCAGGCGCTCTCCAATGCGCTCACCCAGGGCCGCCTGCATCATGCCTATCTGCTGACCGGCACGCGCGGGGTCGGCAAGACCACGCTGGCGCGGATTCTCGCCAAATGCCTCAACTGCGAGACCGGCGTCACCGCCACGCCCTGCGGCACC
>JAJZRT010000622.1 GCA_021802595.1 Pseudomonadota bacterium | reverse complement strand
ACCAAGGACGACCTGATTCGACGTTACACGTTCAGCGATACTGACCTTGCCATCATCCGGCAGCGGCGCGGGCCTGCCAACCGGCTGGGCTTCGCCGTGCAGCTTTGCTACCTGCGCTTTCCCGGCATCATCCTTGGCGTCGATCAGCCGCCGTTTCCGCCCTTACTGAAACTGGTCGCCAACCAACTCAAGGTCGGCATCGAAAGCTGGGACGAGTATGGGCAGCGAGAGCAGACCCGGCGCGAGCACCTGGTCGAACTGCAAACGGTGTTCGGCTTCCAGCCGTTCACCATGAGCTACTACCGGCAGGCCGTGCACACGTTGACCGATCTGGCCATGCAAACCGACAAGGGCATCGTGCTGGCCAGCGCCTTGATTGAGCATCTGCGGCGGCAGTCGATTATTCTGCCCGCTCTCAATGCCATCGAGCGTGCCAGTGCCGAGGCCATCACCCGCGCCAACCGGCGCATCCACGAAGCCCTGTCCGAGCCGTTGTCGAACGGGCACCGGCATCGCCTCGATGAACTGTTGAAGCGCCGCGACAACGGCAAGACCACTTGGCTGGCCTGGCTGCGGCAGTCACCGGCCAAACCGAACTCCCGGCACATGCTCGAACACATCGAACGCCTCAAAGCCTGGCAGGCGCTCGACCTGCCTTCCGGCATCGAGCGGCTGGTCCACCAGAACCGGCTGCTCAAGATCGCTCGCGAGGGCGGCCAGATGACACCCGCCGACCTCGCCAAGTTCGAGCCGCAGCGGCGCTACGCGACCCTGGTCGCGCTCGCCATCGAGGGCATGGCCACCGTTACCGACGAAATCATCGACCTGCATGACCGCATCCTGGGCAAGCTGTTCAACGCCGCCAAGAACAAGCATCAGCAGCAGTTCCAGGCATCCGGCAAGGCGATCAATGCCAAGGTCCGGCTGTTCGGGCGAATCGGTCAGGCACTGATTGAGGCCAAGCAATCGGGCCGCGATCCGTTCGCTGCCATCGAAGCCGTCATGTCCTGGGATGCCTTCGCCGAGAGCGTCACCGAGGCGCAGAAGCTCGCGCAGCCCGAAGACTTCGATTTCCTGCACCGCATCGGCGAGAGCTACGCCACCTTGCGCCGCTACGCGCCGGAATTCCTCGCCGTGCTCAAGCTACGGGCGGCGCCCGCCGCCAAGGACGTGCTTGATGCCATTGAGGTGCTGCGCGGCATGAACAGCGACAACGCCCGCAAGGTGCCCGCCGATGCACCGACCAACTTCATCAAGCCGCGCTGGCAGAAGCTGGTGATGACCGACGCCGGCATCGACCGGCGCTACTACGAGCTGTGCGCACTATCGGAACTCAAGAACTCGCTGCGCTCGGGCGACATCTGGGTGCAGGGTTCGCGCCAGTTCAAGGACTTCGAGGACTACCTGGTGCCGCCCGCGAAATTCGCCAGCCTCAAGCAGGCCAGCGAATTGCCGCTGGCCGTGGCCACCGACTGCGACCAGTACCTACACGACCGGCTGACACTGCTGGAAACACAGCTTGCCACCGCCAACCGCATGGCGCTGGCGAACGAGCTGCCGGACGCCATCATCACCGAGTCGGGCCTGAAGATCACGCCGCTCGACGCGGCAGTGCCCGACACCGCGCAGGCGCTGATCGACCAGACGGCCATGATCCTGCCGCACGTCAAGATCACCGAATTGCTGCTTGAGGTGGACGAATGGACGGGCTTCACCCGGCACTTCGCGCACCTGAAATCTGGCGAGCGGGCCAAGGACAAGAACCTGCTGCTGACCACGATCCTGGCCGACGCGATCAACCTGGGCCTGACCAAGATGGCGGAGTCCTGCCCCGGCACGACCTACGCCAAGCTGGCCTGGCTGCAAGCCTTGCACATCCGCGACGAAACCTACGGGGCGGCGCTGGCCGAGCTGGTCAATGCACAGTTCCGCCACCCGTTCGCCGAGCACTGGGGCGACGGCACCACGTCATCGTCGGACGGCCAGAACTTCCGCACCGGCAGCAAGGCCGAGAGCACCGGCCACATCAACCCGAAGTACGGCAGCAGCCCGGGACGGACGTTCTACACCCACATCTCCGACCAGTACGCGCCGTTCCACACCAAGGTCGTGAACGTCGGCGTGCGCGACTCGACCTACGTGCTCGATGGCCTGCTGTACCACGAATCCGACCTGCGCATCGAGGAGCACTACACCGACACGGCAGGCTTCACCGATCACGTCTTCGCCCTGATGCACCTGCTGGGCTTCCGCTTCGCACCGCGCATCCGCGACCTGGGTGATACCAAGCTGTTCGTCCCCAAGGGCGAAATCAGTTACGACGCGCTCAAACCGATGATTAGCAGCGACAAGCTGAACATCAAGGCGATTCGTGCCCACTGGGACGAAATCCTGCGGCTGGCCACTTCAATCAAGCAGGGCACGGTGACTGCCTCGCTGATGCTCAGGAAACTCGGCAGTTACCCGCGTCAGAACGGTCTGGCCGTGGCCCTGCGCGAGCTGGGCCGCATCGAGCGCACGCTGTTCATTCTGGACTGGCTGCAAAGCGTGGAACTGCGCCGACGTGTCCACGCCGGACTCAATAAGGGCGAAGCGCGCAACGCGCTGGCCCGCGCCGTGTTTTTCAACCGGCTGGGTGAAATCCGCGACCGCAGCTTCGAGCAGCAGCGCTACCGGGCCAGCGGCCTCAACCTGGTGACAGCGGCTGTCGTGCTGTGGAATACGGTCTATCTGGAACGGGCGGCGCATGCGCTACGTGGCAACGGTCATGCCGTCGATGACGCGCTGTTGCAGTACCTGTCGCCGCTGGGCTGGGAGCACATCAACCTGACCGGTGATTACCTGTGGCGCAGCAGCGCCAAGATCGGAGCGGGCAAGTTCAGGCCGCTACGACCGCTGCAACCGGCTTAGCGTGCTTTATTTTCCGTTTTCTGAGGCGACCCCTTCATGTCCGCTAACCGCGTTTTTGGCAAAGCAGAATCTGCAAGACAGTCCGGTTGCATGGTTACATCAACGCTGGCATGAGCTGGTGCAGGAGTTGGCACGGCTGGAGCCGTCCAGGCGTGCCAATATTGAGGCTATCAAGCAGGAGCTGATGCTGGTGACGCGGGGAATCGGTACCGCCATTACCAAGGAAATTCATTACTAACTGCTGCTGGCTGGGCGGCTGAAGCGATTAATGGGCTCGAACGCCGCGGTATTTGCGCCAGATGACGGTCATGGTGAACATGACCAGCAGACCGAAAATGACGGCGATGACGTTGATGTGCAGGCCTTCTTTGACCATCAGCGTATACACCCCGAGCAGCAGCAGGATGCCGATGTTTTCGTTGAAATTTTGTACCGCGATGGAGTGTCCGGCACCCATCAGCAGGTGCCCGCGATGCTGCAGCAGGGCATTGAGCGGTACGACGAAGAAGCCGGCCAGGGCGCCGATCAGAAACAGCAGAACGGCTGCGGAATAGGGGGAGTGGACCAGAACCATGCTGGCAGCGAGAATGCCCATGATGATCCCCGCAGGCAGGACCTTGACGGAGTCTTCCAGTTTGATGGCAAAACCGGCCACGACGGCGCCGACGGCAATACCCAGCGCGAC
>JAJZRT010000621.1 GCA_021802595.1 Pseudomonadota bacterium | reverse complement strand
GCAGCCTGCCGTCATCCTCGCCAAGCATCAGTCGGCCTGGGAGACCGTGGCGTTCCTGTGCCTGTTTCCGCCGGTCTCGCCGGTGATCAAGCAGGAACTGCTGAAGCTGCCCTTTTTCGGTTGGGCCTTTCGCATGCTCTCTCCCATTGCCATCGACCGCAGCGCCGGACGCGAGGCGCTGAAGCAGATCGTCAGCCAGGGCCGGCAGAAGCTGGCGCAGGGGTTCTGGGTGCTGGTGTTTCCCGAGGGCACGCGTGTCGCGCCCGGGGAAAAAGGCAAGTACGGCATCGGCGGCGGCTGGCTGGCGGCGGAAACCGGCGCGCCCATCGTGCCGGTCGCGCACAATGCCGGCGAGGTGTGGCCGAAGAATGCCTTCATCAAGCGTCCCGGAACGGTGACAGTGCGCATCGGACCGGCGATTCCTGCCGAAGGCCGGAGCGCGGCCGATCTCACGCGTGCAGTCGAGGCCTGGATCGAAACCGAAATGACGAGGCTGCCCCCTGCTGCCGCACGCCAATAGCGGCGTCCTGCAGATCGGCGACGCCGCCGTTCCCTATCAGCTGCGGCGCTCGCGCCGCCGCCGCACGCTCGGCCTGACCGTCACCGCGCGGGAAGTGCGCATCCATGCCCCGAGCTGGACGCCGCGCGCCGAAATCGAACACTATGTGCTGCAGCAGCACGACTGGCTGCATCGTGCCTGGTCCCGCATGCAGGCGGGCACGCAGCGGGCCGAACCGGGGGGCGCGGACGAGCTGCACTATCTGGGACGCCGGCTCAGGGTCGATGTTCGGCGCTCGCTCTTTCACGAGATACGCCGGCATGGCAACACCTTGCGTGTATATGCGCCGCTGGATGCGGATGCCGGGGAACTGGTGCGCGACTGGCTGCTTGCCCGCGCGGAGCGTCTGCTGGCCTGGCGGCTTGCGCGCATCGCACGCAGGCTGGGGCGCGCGCCCAGCCGTTTCGCCCTGTCCGACGCCCAGACGCAGTGGGGCAGCTGCACCCGGCGCGGCCACATCCGTCTCAACTGGCGCCTGGTGCAGGCACCGCTCGCCCTCATCGACTACGTTGCTGCGCACGAACTCGCCCACCTCGTCCACCTCGACCATTCGCCGCGCTTCTGGGCACAGGTCGCTGCGTTGTGCCCCGACGCCCTTGCGCGGCGCGCCGAGTTGCGCAAAATGAGCCAAGCCTTGTTTCTGATCTGACGGGAGCACCATCATGCGCATTCTTCACACGATGCTTCGAGTCGGCGATCTCGACCGCTCGATCGATTTCTACACCCACGTTCTCGGCATGCGGCTGCTGCGCCGCAAGGATTACCCCGGCGGAAAATTCACGCTCGCCTTCGTCGGCTACGACAGCGAGGACCAGGCGGCCGTGCTCGAACTGACCTACAACTGGGGTGTCGACAAGTACGAGGTTGGCAGCGGCTACGGCCATATCGCCATCGAGGTCGACGACGCCTACGCCGCGTGCGATGCCGCCGCGGCGAAGGGCGGCAAGATCCTGCGTCCGGCCGGACCGATGTCGCATGGCAGCACGGTGATCGCCTTCATCGAGGATCCGGACGGCTACCCGATCGAGTTCATCCAGAAGGGAACGGCGGGGTGGGTGAAGCAATGAGCCGGGGCTGATGCCGGGCGTGTCCTTCAGCGCGCCGACAGGGGTTCGGGGCGGTGGATGGCGTAGCCCTGCGCATAGTCGACGCCGATCTCGCGCAGCCTGTCGAGCGTGGCGCCAGTTTCGACGAACTCGGCAATCGTCTTCAGCCCGAGTACGCCGCCGACGCGCGTGACGGCCTCGACCATGGCGAGGTCGACGGTGTCATCGACGATGTTGCGCACCAGCGTTCCGTCGATCTTGAGGGAATCCACGGGCAGGTTCTTCAGGTAGCTGAACGACGACATGCCGCTGCCGAAATCGTCCAGCGAAAACTGGCAGCCGAACTGCCTGAGATGCTGCATCACCTCGCGGACGCGTCCGAAATTGGCCACCGCCACGGTCTCGGTGATTTCGAAACACAATGCAGAGGTGGCCAGACGGGTATGGCGCAGTGCGTCTTCCAGGAAGACGAGAAACTTGTCATCGTTGAGGCTGGCGCCGGACAGGTTGATTGCAAACTTCATGGCGGGATGGGCTGTTGCGCGGGCCAGCAGGGGGCTGCGCGGCGTGTCCAGAAGCAGATGCCGGATGACCCAGCGGTCGATCGCGGGCATCAGGCCGTAGCGTTCGGCCGCAGGGAAAAACTGTCCCGGCGCGACGACCGCGCCGTCCTCGTCGATCAGACGCAGCAGCATCTCGACGTGCCGGTCGCGCATGTCGGCGCCCCCTTTGAGATCGAGGATGTGCTGTTGCCAGATCTGGAAGCGGTTTTCCTCCAGCGCCTTGTGCAGGCGCGTCACCCATTGCATTTCCTGGCGCTTGCCGGTGCAGGCTTCGCCACCAAAATACAGCTGCACGCGATTGCGCCCCTGGTCCTTGGCGACGTAGCACGCGGCGTCGGCTGCGCTCAGCGCGTCTTCCGCCGAGGCCGTGCCCTCGTCGATCGCACACACGCCGACGCTGGCGGTCACCTCGAAGCTGCGCCCGTCCCAGAGGAAGCGGAAGCGCGACACGGTGTCGCACAGCGATTCGGCCCGCTGCATCGCCGTTTCGACGGGCAGGTCGTGCAGCAGCAGGCCGAATTCGTCGCCTCCCAGGCGTGCGATTACGTCGCGCTGGTTGCCCAGCCGCTTCAGCCGCATCCCCAACTGGCGCAACAATTCATCGCCGGCCAGATGGCCGCAGGTATCGTTGACCACCTTGAACTGGTCGAGATCGACACAGATCAGGGCGTGCGGCCCGCGGTCGGCCGGCAGGGCGCCGACCAGGGCGCGCAGCCGTTGCAGGAATTCGCGCCGGTTGACGAGCCCGGTCAGGTCGTCGTGGCAGGCGTGGTGCTGCAACGCGGTTTGCAGCGCCCTGCGTTCGGTGACATCGCGCAGGATGCCGATCACCAGTTCGCCGGTTTCCAGGTGTACCCGATTCATGCTGATGTCGACCCAACGCGGCTCGCCGCGTGGTGGACGGATCTCCGTCTCGAAACGGACGGCCTGGCCGCTCAGGGCAGTGCTGAAGTGTTTGCTGAACTCGGCCCGGATCGCATCCGTTCCCAGCATGTCGGTGATCGGCAGCCGCTGGCCGTGCGTAGTCAGTTCGGCCTCGTCGACGCCGAGCCAGGTGGCGAGGAGGGGGTTGGCCACGTGAAACTTCATCTCGTCGCACACGACGAAGATGCCGTCGCCGGCGCTGTCGATATAGGCGCGCAGCAGCTCCCGCTCGATTTCAGGTTCGAGATACGGCGTGCAGGCCGGTTCCGGCCTGGGCGGGGCGTTATTCATGAAAAACTCGGTAGGGTCCTGTAGTTCTAACGGCTACCGGGCGTTGACTCTTGAAAGGGGTCCCGTCTCCCTCCTTCCCTGCAAGAAGAAAGGTTCAGGGCGGGGTGCCCCGGTTGGCCAGGTGCCGGGTGATGGCTTCGTAGTCGGACACGGCAAGCGCTTCCGCGCGCAGTCCTGCATCGATGCCGAGCGTGGCGAAATCTGCTGCGTTCATCAGAT
>JAJZRT010000620.1 GCA_021802595.1 Pseudomonadota bacterium | reverse complement strand
CGGAAATAAACCCGAAGAAGACGCGTCAGAGACGCTGATCTGAAGAAGACGGATGAGGAAGAAAATGCACGTTCATACCGGCCGGATCAAGACAGAATCAGCTTGGCGGCCACATTTGGGACAGTCAACCATCCCTGCCGTTGAATTTATCCAGTGGCAAGCCTTATCAGGGCATCAATACCTTGATCTTGTGGTGCGCATCCCTCAAGCATGGCTACACCTCCCCGTATTGGCTCACGTATAAACAGGCCATCGAGCAGGGCGGGCAGGTCCGCCAGGGCGAGCACGGCGAACTGTGCGTCTTCTATAAGCCGTGGGAACAGGAGCAAACCAACGACGCCGGCGAGACCGAGACCCGGAAGGGCGCAGTCCTCAAATCCTTCCGCGCGTTCAATCTCGACCAGATCGACGGCATAGAGGCCCCGGCCGTTGCAACGCGTCCGGCGTTCGCCGCCCTCGCGGATGCGGAACGGATTCTGGCCGCGAGTCCGGCCCCCATCCACCTGGGCGGCACGCAGGCCTTCTACCATCCGGCCACCGACACGATCCACCTGCCGGAGCGGGAGTGCTTCACGAGCCCCGAGGCCTTCTACAACGTCGCACTGCACGAACTGACGCACAGCACGGGCCATCCGAGACGGCTGGACCGGACCTTCGGCAAGCGCTTCGGTGATGAAGCCTATGCGTTCGAAGAACTGGTCGCCGAAATGGGGTCCGCCTTCCTGAACGCCGAGCTTGGAATCATCAATACGACCTTGGAAGACCATGCCGACTACCTGTCCTCGTGGATCAAGGTTTTGAAGTCCGACAAGTGCGCGATCCTGATGGCCGCGGCCCAAGCCGCCAAGGCGCAGGCCTTCATCAAGGCCCTTCTTCCCACCGAGTCGCAGGACGCGGCCTGATCTCCCGCCGACCCCCGCCGGGTGATGGCGGGGGTTCTTTCGGGGAATTTCCGCGCGGCGCACCTAAATAGAGAGGTCGGCAACCCGCCGGCCTCCCCGATCCGGAATCCGTTACGGGCAGGAGATGAGACCATGACGAAGGCAGCACGAGGCAAACGGTTCGATGGTGTGGTGGTCGCGTGGGGGGTGCTGACCCTCTTGGGCTACGCCGGGGACGCAACCCTGCACCCGGCAGGCTTTTTGGACGGGGCCCGGGCGATGGGCCGATGGCTGCGCGCGCAGCTTTTTATGCCGCATCCAGAAAGCGGGGTGGCGTTGCTGATCCGGTTTGCCCGAATCCTGCCGATGGTTGTGTACCTCGTGCCGGCCACCGCGGCGGCGGTCGTTGTGGGGGTCGCGGTGGCGCTCCGGCGGCGACGCCGTGACAGCGTCCAGCGCGGGGCGCGCTTCGGTCGGCCCGCGCGCCGAGAGCGCGGCGCCATCCAAATTGGTGAGGTCCCGATTCCGCGCGGGATCGAACCGCAGCATCTGTTGCTCACCGGCTCCACGGGCACCGGCAAATCGCTCGCGCTGCAGGCGCTTGCCGAAACGATCCGCGACCGGGTGGAGGACCGGGCGGTCGTGGTCGACCCGGGCGGTGAACTCCTGGCACGCTTCTGGCGGTGCGGCGACACGATACTGAATCCGCTCGATGCGCGCAGTGTCGCCTGGTCACCGCTTGCGGAAATGCGGGGCACGGCGGACGCCGACCGGCTCGCGAAGAGCCTGCTTCCCGATACCGACGGCCAGGATGCCCAGCAGTGGCAGCTCTATGCGCAGGGGCTCACCGCGGCAGTGCTGCAACGGCTCATGGAGCGCCACGGAACGGCGACCAATGCCGATCTGGTACATTTCCTGACAGTCGCCCGCTCCGAGGACCTCGAGGCGCTGGTCCGGGGTCTGCCGGCGCAGACCTTGTTCGATTCGGGTGCGGTGAAAATGCTGGGCTCGGTGCGTGCCATCATCGGCGCGTATTGTGCCCCCTATCGGCTTCTGCCACCGGACGCCGGGGCGGATGCGTGGAGTCTGCGCCGCTGGGTCGAGGGCGGCAGCGGATGGCTGTGGATTCCGGTGCGGGCGGATCTCGCCACGGCGCTGCGCCCACTGATTGCGGCGTGGATCGGTGAAGCGGTGAGCGCGGCACTCGCCCTGCCGCCGGATCGCGACCGGCGGCTGTGGCTGCTACTGGACGAGCTGGCGGCGCTGGGGCGCGTCCAGTCGCTCGCCGACGCACTCACCCAGGGCCGGAAATTCGGGCTGTGCGCGGTGGCCGGTCTGCAGACGGTCGCGCAGTTGCGCGAAGCGTACGGCCTGCCCGGTGCGCAGACGCTCTTGAGCTGCTTCTCCTCCCAGCTGATCCTGCGTGCGAGCGATCCGGAAACCGCGGACTGGTGCAGCCGGCTGCTCGGCGATCAGCAACTGTCGCGCCGGGTGAAGAACGAAGGCTCCGGTGCCGGCGGCTCGCACTCCGGAGAAAGCGAGCAGATCAGCATCGAACGGGTGGTGCTGGCCTCCGAGATCGCGGGGCTGCGCGATCGCAGAGGATTTCTGAAACTCGCCGGCGATTGGCCGATCGCCCGGGTCGAGATTCCGATCCCGCCGGCGGGGGCGGAGGTGTGCCGGCCGTTCGTGGCGGCGACTGCAAACGGGGTGCCGGCGCTGGAGCCTGCGGCACTACCGGCGGTCGTGTCGAGTGCGGTTGACGATCGGGTTCAGCGGATGAGGGTGTGAGTGATTGGGCCAGGGCTGTGGTGCAATTAGGAAACGAGCGCCTACCCTAGCCTTTCCACCAGATCTTCCGCCCGCAGGTGCGTGTATCGCTTCAGCATCTGCAATGTTTTGTGCCCGGTGATGGCCGCAACTTCCATGGGGTTCAGTCCCTTCTCAAAGAGCCGCGAGGTCGCCTCGTGACGCAGGTCGTGGAAGGTTAGCCCCTCGATGCCCGCGGTAGAGCAGATGCGTTCGAACGCTTGGCTGATCGAATCCGGTTTCATGCCCCACACCCGCCCATCGATGCGACAGACTGGACCGTCCAGGATCGCGAGAGCTCGGCTTGAGAGCGGCACTCGCCGCGGTGTGCCGGTTTTGGTTTCGGGTACCAACAGGACACGCGCCTTCCTGTCCACATATTTCCAGCGCATGTCAGCGATCTCACCACGACGCATGGCGGTCTCGATCGCCCAGGTGATGATCGGTCCGATTTCGCCACCGTAAGTCCTGGCTGCGTCGAGCAGTCGGGTTTCCTCGTCGCCGACCAAGCGGCGGTCCCGACCTTGGGGAAGTTTTGGGCGTTGGCCCTTGACCAACTCAATTGGGTTGGTGAGCGATTCCATGCCCCATGCCGAGCGTGCAGTATTGAACAGGTGCGAGAGCAGCGCCAGCTCAAGACGGATTGTGTTGCCCCCCACCCCATCGGCTTCGCGCGAGCGAATGAATTCGGCGATATCCTTTCCTCGTATAGAAGCCAGGGTCCGCTGGGCCAATGGATGGGCTCGCCACCGGCGAACGAAACCGCGCTCGCCAATGCTTTTTTTGCGCGGTGTGATCTTGGTTTGATATCTAACGAGCGCTTCATCGAGCGTGGTACGCTCAGCTTCGGCACGAGATACAAAAACGCCGCGAACGATCTCGGATTCGATCGTTGCCGCCCAGGCCTGAGCT
>JAJZRT010000619.1 GCA_021802595.1 Pseudomonadota bacterium | reverse complement strand
ATTGGAGCAGCGCTTCGCCGACGCTGATGCCAGGTACCCGGAGGGCAGCGAAGTGCCGATTCCCGAGTATTGGGGCGGCTATCTGGTGCGTCCTTCCAGCATCGAGTTCTGGGCCGGACGCCGCAATCGCCTGCACGATCGCCTGCGCTACACCGCGCCCGCCGTCAACGCGGCCCTGGATGTGCCGTGGACGCTGGAGCGGCTCAGCCCCTGATCGCGATGCGCGCTCAGGCGGGTCATTTCACCCATCGATGAGGTAGGAGAGAAACGAAGCTGGAACTGCCCAAGCACCGGTACGGCTTTTCGTGTCCAGAACGCCGCGCGTGGCAAGGATTCCGTCCCAGCGTGACGCATCCACCGTGGCTGCTTCGCCTGTCCACCTTCCGGTGTCGGTGTATTTCCCCTCAATGGCCACACCAGCCAACTTCTCAGAGATGAAGTCGATTTCCTTGCGCGTGGCTGTCCGTGTGTGGAACAGGAATTCGTCATCGCTCCATCTGGCCCCCGACAAGTGAGCGGCACGCTGTATCGCCATACCCAACTGCATTTCCGTCAGCACTGACGGGTCGATGTCATGGCGGCTGGCGTTCCGCAGGTGCGGGACGCGAGCGATGAGCGGGTCAACTGCGTAGAGCTTGTCCTGCGCTCGCTGCTTTGCCGTCCAACGCGGCTCATCCCAGTGCGGACATGGCCAGACCAAGTAGGCATCGCGAAGGTAACTGACATGTCGTCGCACGGTCTCGGAACTCAGGGTTAAGTCTCTGGCAATGTTGTTCATGTTGAGCGGGCTTGCCATGGATTCCATCACTCGTTCGAACAACGCCGATGTGACCGAAGTTGAGAGCTGGCTTGCCGCGAAAGCATCGCGAAAGATGACATCGAACAGGTCTTCAATGAACTCCTGCGGCTCCGGACGGCCCGCAGCCGCGGCGGCAACGGATGCGGGGAACCCGCCGTAGCGCAGATATACCTCCCACAAGCGCACAAGGTCAGCAATCCACGGAAGAAGTGCATGGTATTTCGCTGCCGTCGCTCCACTTCTGAGATGGGCAAGTTCGACACGCTCTACGTCGGGCAGTCTGGGCTCGAGCAGCCGCGCAAAACTCGCGAAACCCATCGGCAGCAAGGTGCGATCTGCGTCCACACCGCGCCCTCGACGCCGACCTGCGAGGACACCGGCCGCGGATGTGAGTTTGCCTGCGCTGGAACCGGTGAGAACAACAGTGGCCGCGGCAAAGTCGGGGTCGTTGTCCCGCAGCCACTTGACCTGCGTGGCCCAGTCCCCGGTCACCGCAGTGATTTCATCGAGAAACCACCATCTGGTTTGACCCGGCGCCACGGGCGGCAGAGATGCGTTTTGCACGACGGTGCGCAGATCGTTTGCCGACCAACCGTCCGCTGCCACCCTCACGATCGCATGCGCAGGAGTGCCTGCCGCGAGCAGGGACTGCACTGCCTGCTTCACCGCGACAGTTTTTCCCACGCGCCGAGGGCCCCGAAGGATATGCAGCGCGCCCGGTGCCAGGTTGTCCAGGCACTCAGACCTGTAGCCCAGACCGGTCGCGGCGACGGGTCGCAGATCTATGTCAAGCGCGGTCCAGCCGGCTGAATCCCTCCACCATGGGTTCGTTCGAGCCAGTTCAGTAGCCATCTGACCAAGCCTCGTCGCCAACGCGCACCTCAATCTCGAGCAGAAATGTATGCCAAATGCCTTGTGCGTCGAGCAGAAATGTATCCCAAATGACTCGCGTGGCAAAAAGCAATGTACCCCTAAGCGTCTGGAGCGACAGTGGATCGGCTGTCCGGATCACATCCGCGCGACTGGCCAGGCGGGCAACCCGCACAGGAGGGACGTTCGTGGCACCCAGGTGATCGAGGGCGCACCCCGGCGCCTCTTATCACCGACGAATGCGATTGCTGCGGGCAGCGCGACCGAAGCAGATCCTTGGCGCGGCCTCCACCGAACGCGGCGGGAGGGCGCCGTTGATGGCGTGAAAGGATGCCGCAATGCCCCGCCTCCTGGCTGACGTGACGCCGCTGCGTGAGGTTCCCGCCTACCGCCGCCTGTGGGCGGCCATCTCCATCTCCAATGTGGGCCAGCAGTTGACCTCGGTGGCGGTGGGCCTGCAGGTGTGGAACCTCACGCACTCGTCGTGGTCGGTGGGCCTGGTGGGCTTCTTCCAGTTGATCCCGCTGGTGCTGCTCGGCATGTACGGGGGCGCACTCTCCGACGCCCATGACCGTCGCACCATCGGCCTCTTGGGCGCCTTGGGCATGATGACATGTTCCGCCCTCTTCACCGCGCAGGCACTGCTCGGCAACGCCTCGGTGTGGCCGCTCTACGGGCTCATCGCCGTGCAGTCGTCGGTCTTCGCGGTCGGCAATCCCGCGCGCCAGGCCATCATCCCGCGCATCGTTCCCGTGCACCTGCTCACCTCGGCCAATGCCCTCTCCATGCTCTCGTGGAATGTGGGCTTCACGGCCGGCCCGCTGCTGGCGGGCGCCATCATCGCCGCCAGCGGTGGCGTCACCCTGGCCTACTTCATCGACACCCTGATGTTCATCGCCATGGTCTATGCCATGTACCGCCTGCCCGCGATCGCACCCGCGGAGGGCGCCCGTCGTGCCGGCATCGCCTCCATCCGCGAGGGCCTGCACTTCCTGCGCGGCAAGCGCAACGTGCAGATGACCTTCTACCTCGACATCATCGCCATGGTCTTCGGCATGCCACGCGCGCTCTTCCCCGCCATCGCCGCCGGCTGGTACGCCAACGGCATGGTGACGGCCACCGTGCTGGGGTTCCTGGTCGCCGGCCCCACGGCGGGTGCTGCCATCTCCAGTGTCTTCAGCGGCCCGCTGCATCATGTGCGCCGTCAGGGGTTGGCCATCTTCATCGCCATCATCGCCTGGGGTCTGGCCATCGCCTGCTTCGGTTTCATGACCAACCTGCCGCTCGCGCTGCTCTTCCTCGCCATCGCCGGCGCGGCCGACAACGTGAGCGCCGTCTTCCGCACCACCATGCTGCAGGCCGCCGTGCCGGATGAGTTCCGTGGGCGCCTGCAAGGCATTTTCACCACTGTGGTGGCGGGCGGGCCGCGTTTGGGTGACGTGGAAGCCGGTGCCGTGGCGGCCTTCGCCGGCGAACGCGTCAGCGCGGTCTCGGGCGGTCTGGCCTGCGTCTTCTTCGCCGTGGCCCTGGTGTTGCTGGTGCCCAAGTTCCTGCGCTACGACGCGCAGCAGCCGGTGGCCTGACGCAGATGCTCCCGCCCTGGGCGGTCAGCGGCTGATGGCCTGATAGCGACGCAGTGATTCGGCGCGTTCCACGCCGTGATCCACCAGGCGCTGGGGATAGCCGTGGGTGTAGCCGGCGGTGGTGGCCCAGGGCTCGTGCACTGCGGCACCCGAGATGTGTTGCAGTTCCGGCACATAACGGCGCACGTAGTCCCCGTGTGGGTCGAAACGCTGGCCCTGCGCCACGGGATTGAAGATGCGGAAGTAGGGCGAGGCATCGGTGCCGGAGCCGGCCGTCCACTGCCAACCGTGCTGGTTGCTGGCCAGGTCGAAGTCGCGCAGCCAGCGCGCGAACCACTGCGCGCCCTGCTGCCATTCCAGG
>JAJZRT010000014.1 GCA_021802595.1 Pseudomonadota bacterium | reverse complement strand
AACTGAAGGAATGCACCGTAGCAAAGCGCTACACGCTGATGCTGGCGCTGATTTATCAGATGCGAGTCAGAACCCGAGACCACCTGGCCGAGATGTTCATTCGCCGCATGGCCACGATCCACAAACGCGCCAAGGACGAACTGCAGCAAATCCAACTGCGCCAACGTAACCAGATGGAACAGTTGGTTGCCACATTGGGCGGAGTATTGGAAATCCTCTCCGAGGAACCCGACGATCAGGAGGCAGGACACCTCATCCGCGAATACGTTTCTAAACACGGCGACGTCGAAAACGTAAGGTCAGCCGTCGCAGAGGTTCAAGCAGTCAGCGGCGACAACTATCTGCCATTGATATGGAAATACTTCCGTAGCCACCGCTCCCTGCTCTTCCGCCTTGTCGACTTGCTTGAATTGGAACCAACTACCCAGGATCATTCGTTGGTTGCGGCTTTGGCCACCGTCGTGGAACACGAACAGCGCCATCGTGAATGGATCGACGAAGGCGTGGACTTGTCTTTTGCCTCTGACCGGTGGCGAAAGCTGATCCGCAGGCCTTCTGAAGAAGGCCCGCCCACAAACCGACGCTATCTGGAAGTGTGCGTGTTTTCCTACTTGGCAGATGAGATGCGGTCCGGGGATCTATGCGTCGCGGAATCGGAAGCCTTTGCCGATTACCGAACGCAGTTACTGCCCTGGGAGAAATGTGAAGCGATGCTCCCGGAGTACTGCAAAAAAATCGGTTTGCCCAATAATGCCAAGGACTTCGTCGCTGGACTAAAGGAGTGGTTAACAACAACAGCAGAGGATCTGGACAAGAAGATCCCGACTTGCCGCGGCGACGTAGCTATCGATGCCGATGGGGAGCCGGTCCTGAAACGCGTGACCGCCCGAGATATCCCGCCCTCGGTCATTTCGCTCCAAACCGCGATCGCTCAGCGGATGCCCACGCGGCACCTGCTCGACGTCATGGCCAACATCGAGCACTGGATAAACTTTACACGGCATTTCGGGCCCCTTTCGGGAAACGAACCGAAGCTTAAGCAGCCAGCCGAACGGTATCTAATGACGATTTTCGCTATGGGCTGCAATCTGGGTCCGACCCAGGCGGCCCGCCACCTGGCGGGCGATATCTCGCCCCATATGCTTTCTTTCGTGAACCGGCGACACCTCCCCCTCGAAAAACTGGAAACGGCCCAGAGGGAACTCACCGAACTGTACCTGCGCCTCGATCTTCCAAAAATGTGGGGCGACGGCAAGACCGTGGCGGCCGACGGCACTCAATACGATTTCTACGACCAAAACCTCCTCGCTGGCTATCACTTCCGCTACCGCAAGATGGGCGCCGTGGCCTACCGGCACGTGGCAAACAACTACATCGCGGTGTTCCGCCACTTCATCCCGCCAGGGGTCTGGGAGGCGATCTATGTGATCGAGGGATTGCTCAAAGCGGGATTGAGCGTCGAAGCGGACACCGTCCATTCCGATACCCAGGGCCAGTCGGCGACGGTCTTCGCCTTCACACACCTGCTTGGCATCAAGCTGATGCCACGTATCCGGAACTGGAAAGATCTGAAGATGTATCGTCCCGACAAGACGACCAAGTACAAGCACATCAACCGACTCTTCTCTGAATCCGTCGATTGGGACCTGATCAAGACCCACTGGAAGGACTTGATGCAGGTGGCTCTCTCTATCCAGGCCGGCAAGATCTCATCGGCGACCCTGCTACGCAAGTTGGGCTCATACAGCCGCAAGAACCGGCTTTTCCACGCCGCCCAGGCATTGGGCAATGTGGTGCGCACAGTATTCCTGTTGAACTGGATCGGTAGCCGCGAAATGCGTCAGGATGTCACGGCTACCACTAACAAGATCGAGTCCTATAACGGTTTCGCGAAATGGATGTCTTTCGGCGGCGACGTCATCGCCGAAAACGACCCTGATGAACAGCAAAAGCGGCTGAGGTACAACGATCTGGTGGCCACCTCAGTCATTCTGCAGAACGCCGTAGACATGATGCGCGTGATATCTCAGCTGCACCGGGAAGGTTGGAAGATCACCGAGGACGATATTTCCTTCATGAGTCCCTATGGGACCTCCAACCTCAAGCGATTCGGGGAATACAACCTGAAACTGAAGCGCCCCCCAGAACCCTGGATTCGCGATGCGGCATTCCAGCAGGCGGCAAATGCCGTGCGCGACCTGCAGAACACGAGCCGTGCGAAGGTTAAACGCGATGAAATTCGATAACCCCCCCACATTCCAGGTGACCCCTTTTGGTGATGTGGATGCCAAGGGTTTGGAATCGCTCCGAGCATCTTTTGATACGACTGAGTTGCTGGCACTCGTGGATCAAATCGACCGGCTACGTCATTTCTTCGCCGTAGAGGGCGGCCTCAGGGACGGCGTGCTGCGCCTGCACGCCATGGCCCACACCGTCATTAACGGCGGTCCGCTAACGGTTGCCCCCACCGAGTCGGACATTTGGGAATCCGCGCAAGACTTGGTTGATGATTTTCAAAGGGTGGCAGACATAATGCAGAGAGCCATTGCTTGCGTGCAGCAGATCGCGGCTTTGGCGCCAGAGTAGCTGAGCCTCGGATGACGCCCTGTCCCTACGAGGTGCTGGAATAAGTTGACCGCAGTGTCTGTTATATTTCGATATTCACGGTCGTCTTACTTGGCCACACTCATTTACCCAGCCTGACCTGGTTCATGAGGCTTCGCCCTGCGCGATACAACGCGCCAGCAATCGGCGATGGCGAGGCTAAAGAGGCGCACACAGATTTCGGATCGGCCGGGGAGATGTGTGGTCATTGTCTGTGTTCGGCCTTGGAACTCATCATGGAAGCCCTGCTCATCTCAACTGGAGTTGTCGCTCTCGCGGAAATTGGCGACAAAACCCAACTTCTCGCCTTCATCCTCGCGGCCCGTTTCAAGAAACCTCTACCGATCATTGTGGGAATCTTGTGCGCCACTCTGGTCAATCACGGATTGGCTGGCGCTTTGGGCGCGTGGATCACCTCTGTTGTGAGCCCTGAGGTCATGCGTTGGGTTCTGGGACTATCATTCATCGGAATGGCGATTTGGACGATGATTCCGGACAAGATCGAGGAAGAAGAAACACAAGTCGCGAGACACTTGGGTGTCTTCGGAGCGACCCTGATCACCTTCTTTCTTGCCGAGATGGGTGACAAGACCCAACTCGCAACGGTTGCCTTGGCGGCGCACTATGGCGCCCCGCTGATGGTCGTCGTCGGCACGACACTAGGCATGCTGCTGGCTGATGTGCCTGCCGTTTTTGTCGGCAACAAGTTCGCTGCAAAAATCCCTATGAAGCTGGTCCACTCAATCGCGGCGGGCATATTTGCACTGATGGGTTTACTCACGCTGCTCAAAGTCGAAAAGCTTTTTCAGTAGAAACAGAATGGCTGTGTCGAGATGAGTTGAAGCATGGAGACGCCGAGATTGGCTTGCGCCTCGGGCGGGTCAGACGTGAGCAAAGGAGGTGGTAATGTCAGGGCCTTTTGTAATCGATTGGATGGCCCGATTGAGAATAAGCTCGACCCAATCCGGATCTTGGGACAGTTCTGTTTTTGACGCGAAAAAACAGGGGCGAAGATAACTCGCAGAAACTTTGTTCCAAATCAGCGCGTCCCGGGAATGTGATCGGAACTGCTTTTTCAGTACCGCCTCTCGGAGCGCGCCTGTGACAGTTCGTTGAGGATTCCGCAATCCTTGGCTTGCCGCGACGCCCCACACTGTCGGCGCAACTCCCGCAACTGCTTCTCCAGTCGCCTAAGCTCGTCAATGCGCGTGGCCACGTCGCTGATGTGGGCGTCCAGCAGCTCATTGACCGTTTCGCAGTTTTCATCGGGCGCATCGCGAAAGCCTAGTAGGACACGGATATCGTCCAGGGTCATGTCCAGCGACCGGCAGCGGCGGATGAACGAAAGCCGTTCGACGTGCTTCTCGCCGTACAGGCGGTAATTGCCTTCCGAGCGCCCGGGAATAGGCAGCAGGCCATCGCGTTCGTAGTAGCGGATGGTTTCGACCTGGCAGCCCGTCTGCCGGGCGAGTTCCCCAATCTTCATTGCCGTCTTCATGCGCCTCTCCCAAAATATGCTTGACTCTATAGTAACTACAGGGTGTTGAATAGACAATATCCGAATAGGAAACAGGAGTCCCCGGCATGGGTGAATGCGCGTCCAAGACCTGCGGCTGCACGACGGAAGCCGTCGGCACTGTCGTCCCCGCGCCGGAGATCGCAGGCGACATGCGCACGACGCTCGTCATCGCCAAAATGGACTGCCCGACCGAGGAAGCGCTGATTCGCGGCAAATTGGCCAAAATAGCGGGGATCGGCGCACTGGAGTTCAATCTCATGCAACGCACCCTTACGCTGACCCATGCCCCCGATGCGCTGGAGCCGGCCATCGAGGCGATCCGGTCGTTGGGCATGGACGCAGTTTTGCCCAAGAACGCGGGCGGTGTCACCGAAACGCCGCTGGCTGAGAAGATCACATGGTGGCCACTCGCCCTGTCGGGTGTGGCGGCCACGGCCGCTGAAGCTGTGCACTGGTTCGATGGCGGCGACCATACGGTCGAGGCGGTACTGTCGATCATCGCCATCCTCGTCGGCGGCCTGCCCACCTACAAGAAAGGCTGGATAGCCCTCAGGAACCTCAACCTCAACATGAATGCCCTCATGTCCATCGCCGTCACGGGAGCGCTGCTGATCGGCCAGTGGCCCGAGGGTGCCATGGTGATGTTCCTGTTTGCCCTGGCCGAACTCATCGAGGCGAAGTCCCTCGACCGGGCGCGCAACGCGATCCGGGGATTGCTGTCCCTCGCTCCGGAGAAGGCGACCGTTCGCCAGGCTGACGATAGCTGGGTCGAGGTTGAGGCCGCATCGGTGCCCCTGGATGCCCGGGTGCGGGTTCGGCCGGGGGAACGCATCGCGCTGGACGGGGTGATCGTATCCGGCCGCTCCACGGTCAACCAGGCCCCGATCACCGGCGAGAGTCTGCCGGTTGACAAAACCGAAGGCGACCCGGTGTTCGCCAGCACGATCAACGAAACCGGATCGTTCGAGTACAAGGTAACCGCCACAGCCACGCACTCGACCCTCGCCCGTATCATCCATGCCGTCGAAGCGGCCCAAGGAGCGCGGGCACCGACGCAAAGATTCGTCGATCGGTTCGCCCGCATCTACACCCCTGCAGTGTTCGTCGTCGCGCTCGGCATGGCGGCCATGCCGCCGTTGGTCTTTGGCACCCCATGGTTCGACGCCGTCTACAAGGCACTGGTGCTCCTGGTCATCGCCTGCCCCTGCGCACTGGTCATCTCGACGCCGGTCACCATCGTCAGCGGACTTGCGGCGGCGGCCCGCCATGGCATCCTGGTGAAGGGCGGCGTCTATCTGGAAGAGGGGCGCCGGCTCGCGATCTTGGCTCTCGACAAGACCGGCACGCTGACCCATGGCCGGCCGGCGCAAACCGACTTCGCGCGCCTGGCCGACGGCGATGAAACAATGCTGCGCAGCATCGCCGCCAGTCTCGCAGCGCGTTCCGACCATCCGGTGTCGCAGGCTGTCGCCCGGGCGGCGAACGAAGCCGGCGTCCCCATCCGGGAAGTGGTCGATTTCACCGCTATCCCGGGGCGCGGCGTCCGCGGCCGGGTCGATGGGCGAGACTATCAGTTCGGCAACCACCGCCTGATCGAGGAACTGAAGCTCTGCTCGCCGGCATTGGAGGCACGGCTCGACGCGCTGGAGGGCCAGGGCAAGACCGTCGTGCTGTTGGCGGACGAAACTGAGGTGCTGGCGATGTTCGCCGTTGCCGACACGGTACGGGGAACGAGTCGGGAGGCCATCGCCGAATTGCACCGCCTCGGCGTGAAGACCGTCATGCTCACGGGCGACAATCCGCATACGGCACAAGCCATCGCCGCCCAAGTGGGCATCGACGAGGCGCGCGGCAACCAGTTGCCCGAGGACAAGCTAGTTGCCATCGACTCCCTGCGCTCGGAATACGGCCAAGTCGGCATGGTCGGGGACGGCATCAACGACGCTCCGGCACTGGCCCGAGCAGACATCGGCTTCGCCATGGGGGCTGCCGGCACCGATACCGCCATCGAGACGGCCGACGTGGCCCTGATGAACGACGACCTGCGCAAAATCCCCGCCTTCATACGCTTGTCGCGGGCCACGGCCTCGGTGCTGACACAGAACATCGTCCTTGCGCTCGGTATCAAGGCGGTATTTCTGGTGCTGACCTTTACTGGGCACGCCACGATGTGGATGGCAGTGTTTGCCGACATGGGTGCAAGCCTGTTGGTGGTGTTCAACGGGTTGAGGTTGCTGCGTCGATGACATTCAAGCAACTTTTCTATGATTGGAACGGCCTGAACGTGGCATGGTTCGAAGCGATCAATCACGCCACCCCAGATTGGCTTGCGCCTATTGCGCGCATCGGCAGTGCACTGGGTAGTTACTGGGGAGGGCCATTCTTGCTGATCGCACTGTTATTTTGGTCTTGGTATCTGAATGCAGCTACCCAACCGACAACGTCAGCATCAGGGGTACGAACTCAAACACAGCGCTTGGCGCTGGGGATTGTATTGACGTGGCTCGCAGTCGCATTGGTAAAGCTGCTCGTAGATTTCCCCCGGCCGTTGGTAGCGTTGCCCGATATGGTACAGATCATCGGCGAGCCGGAACTGCAGTACAGTTTTCCGAGTGGGCATGGTGCCTACACTATGCTGGTAGTCGTAACCCTTTGGCCACTTGTAACACGCCGCCCTCGCGCACTATTGGCGGCATGGCTGGTATGGGTGGGGTGGTCACGTATAGCTGTCGGCGCACACTTCCCGGCGGACGTGTTTGCTGGCTTCTTGATCGGCGCGCTGTCGGCCGGAATCGCACGCTTCGCCTCAATGAGGCCGTGGGCGCGGTCGCGATAGGGAGCGGCATGTATGTGCGCAGCATCGCATGTGCCGCCATCACCGGGCTCGTCTTGGTGAGTTAACGGGTACTAAGGGTGCAGGAGAGAATTTTTGGATCCGAGTCGAGAGGAGAGGACGGTGACAAGCCAGTATCCTAGGCAATGCAGATCCAATCCAATCGCTCTTTCAACGTAGGGTTGCAAGGAGATCGAAGATGAACAGCAATTACGGTTTTGGCAAGACAGTGAATCTCACTTTCGACACGGCGATACAGCGAGTGACTGAGGAATTGCAGAAGGAAGGCTTCGGCGTACTGACGGACATCGACGTCAAGGCAACGCTGAAAAAGAAACTTAATCAGGACATGCCTCCCTACCGCATCCTGGGAGCGTGCAATCCGCCGCTGGCGCATCGGGCGCTGACCGCCGAGCCGTCGATCGGTCTGCTGTTGCCGTGCAACGTGGTCGTGCGCGAGGACGCTAGCGGCAAAGTCCACGTCGAATTTATGGACCCGAACGCCGTGTTTGAGTTGGTGAACAAACCTGAGATCGCGCAACTGGCCGGCGAAGTGCGGCAACGGCTGGAGCGGGTGATGGGTGCGCTGCCGTAGACTCCTCACCCGATTCTATTAGGGTGGGAAATACAACGCACGCGCCCCCTTTTAAATGGAGTTTTTAAAGGAGATCATGAGATGAACAAAGCAGCATTGACAGCAGCGTTCTCGGTGGCCTTGTTTTTAAGCGCACCCGTTAATGCCCAGCAAACCGGTTCCGCCGAAAAAGGGACGCAGGCGAAGTCATCGGCGCCGAACGTGGCCGAGTTTGACAAGCAGATGGCGCAGGCGCAAGAAAACATCAAAAGGATGCAGGAGCAGATGGACAAGATCCGCCAGACCCAGGATCCCCAGGAGCGGCAGAGACTCCTGCAAGATCACTGGGCCACGATGCAGAACAACATGCAGATGATGCAGGGTATGTGGGGGTACGGGGGCGGACCGGGTTGCTGCATGGGTGGCCCGGGGAGGGGTCCGGGCATGATGATGGGTGGCCCGATGATGGGGTGGGGACACATGGGCGGCTACTACTCCAAGCTCACCCCGGAACAAATGAAGCAACGCCAGTACATGATGGACCGGTACATGGGCATGCAGCAGCTGATGATGGACCACATGATGCAGCAGCAGCAATATATGTGGACGCGCTGATGAAGAGCTTCTTGGGATAATTCTCGGCCATGCTCCGCCGTTTCCGCTTCCGTTCGCTTCTCGCGATGCTGCTGGCTTTCTGCCTGGTCAGCGCGTCGCTGTGGAGCGATGGTGCGGAAGCGATGGCGGATGCCTTGTCCGACGAGATCGCTGTTGCCGCCGCTAGCGGGGATTCCGGCGATTACTCGCCGGCCGGAAAAGTCTGCAACCAAGGCTGTCATGCCCAGATCCATCTGACGGGCCTCGACCCCAGCATGCCCGCCCTGAATCTGCCCGACGCTACGGCAGCAACTCCCAGTGCCGAGGGCTCGGTCGACGTTCCCACCCAACCCCGCGATGGCCCATTCCGCCCGCCCCGTATCCCCTTTCAAGCCTGAGTCGACATCGTTCATACGCGGACGCCTGTTGGCTGTCCGTTTCTTCAACGCTTGAAAGGTTTCTCCCATGTTGTTCGTCACCTCTGCCAGTGCGCGCAGTTCGCTACGTCGCCTTGGCCTACTGGCGGGAATGCTCCTCGCCGTCGGCGGCGTCCGCGCGGCTGGTCCGCTGACCCTTGACGACGCCTGGCGCCTCGCTGAATCTACCAATCCGGCCCTGCGCGCCGCCCGCGCCGGTCTCGACGCCGCCGAAGGCCAGTTGAGAGATGCCTCCGGTATTCTCTACAACAATCCCCAGCTATCGACTGACCAGACCCGCCGCCGTTTGACTCAGGCCGGCCTGCCGGACAATCGTTTCCACGAACAGTCGTTCGGCATCTCGCAGGTGTTCGAGATCGCCGGCCAGGCGGGACACCGGCACGAGGCGGCATCCCGCGATCTGGCCGCCGTCACGGAAAACATCGACGAGGTCCGTCGCCAGGTGCGCGCCGAGGTCGAGCAGCGTTTTTTCCGCGTGCTGGCCCTGCAACGGCGTATTGAGACCGAGCGCGAGGCCCTCGCCGCCGTCGATGAAGCCGCCGTTGCGGTAAGAAAGCGCGTGGCGGTCGGCGAAGACAGCCGGCTAGACGGCAACCTGGCAACGGTGGAAGCCGAACGCAGCCGCAACCAACTCGCTGTTCTGGGGGAACAACTCATCCAGGCTCAGTCCGAACTGGCCGCCGCGCTGCAACTGCCCGCCGCTACGCTGCCGGAGGCCGTCGGCGAGTTGCGGGCGGTGTTGCCGGCAACCACCCTGGACGCTTTGCTGTCGGCGGCCCGAGAACGGCCCCTGCTGCGAGCGCTAGATCACCGGAAACAGGCTGCCCATAGCCGGCTCAACCTGGAACGGGCCGCCGTCTATCCCGACGTCACAGTGGGCCTGAGCACCGGGCGGGAAGCGCCCTACGACGCCCGCGAGCCGTTCACTCGTCTGTCCGTCTCAATCCCGCTGCCCCTCTTCCGGCACAATGCAGCCGGCATCGGCAAGGCGGCGACCGAACTGACGCAGGCCGAGATCGAGCGGCAAAGCACCGAGCGCGATGTGGCGGCCCAAGTACGCGCCCTATGGCAGCGCCTGGACAGCCTGCAGGTCCGGGTCAAGCGCTTCACCGAGTCGGTATTGCCGGCCCTCGACGAGAACCGGCGCCTGTCATCTACCGCCTTCCGTGCCGGCGAAATCGGCCTGCTGCAACTCCTGCTGGTCAACCGCCAGTTGCTGGATGCCCGGCGCGACTACCTCGATGCCGTCGGCGAATTCATTCAGACCCGCATCGCCCTGGAGCAGACGGCCGGCTGGCCTGCCGCCCGCGCTGACACTTTTCCGGAGAAGAACAAATGACGCGCATCCTCCCAACGGCCGCCTTGGCCTTCGTCCTCGTGCTGACCGCTTGCGACCGCAACGCGCCGGAGACCAAGCCCGCCGCAGAAACAACTGCACCCGCCTCGGAAAAGAACGCCGGAGCAGGCAAAGAGACCCCTGTTGCATCGCCGGAAGCCGGCCAGATCCACCTGACCGAGGCGGAAATCAAGGCGGCCCGCATCCGCACCGAGGAAGTCGAGGAAGCGGAAGTCCACGAGCGCATTGCGGTGACCGCCACCATCCAGGCCAACCAGAACCGGCTGGCCCATGTCGCCCCACGGGTGCCGGGCCGGATCGTCGGCATCGCTGCCAACTTGGGCGACCGGGTCAAGGCCGGCCAGGCTTTGGCCAGCCTTGACAGCATCGAACTGGGAGAGGTGTATTCGGCCTATCAACAGGCCGAAAGCCAGTTCAAGTTAGCGCAGGCTGATTTCGAGCGGGCCGAGAAGCTCTACGCCGACCAGATCGTGCCGCAGAAGGACTACCTACGTAGCCGTGCCGAGCAGGAGAAGGCCCGCGCCAACCTTCGGGCGGCGACGGACAAGCTGCGTTTGATGGGCGTGACGCCGGCCCGCTCGGAGAGCGTCGTATCGGTGTTCCCGGTCAATGCACCTTTCGCCGGCACGGTGATCGAGAAGAAAGCCGTGTTGGGCGAACTCGCCCAACCCGACAAGCCCCTGTTCACTGTAGCCGACCTGTCGGTGGTCTGGATCGAGGCCAATCTGTCCGAGAAGGACCTGGGCAAGGTGAAGACCGGTGCCAGCGTCGGAGTCACGGTGGCGGCCTATCCGGAGGAGGTGTTCAAGGGGCGGCTGACCTACATCAGCAGTGTCATGGACAAGGATAGCCGCACGATCAAGGCTCGGGTGGAAGTGCCCAACGGCGACGGCCGGTTGAAGCCCGAAATGTTCGCCACGGCGGCGATCGATACCGCTTCCACCGGCAAGGTGCTGACCGTGCCGTCGAGTGCGGTACTCCTGATGGAGGGTAAGAAAACAGTTTTCGTTTGGGAAAAGGATGGGTTCGAGCCGCGCGTGGTCGAGCTTGGCGACAACCTTGGCGGACGCTTGGTGATCAAGGATGGCATTGAGGAAGGTGACACGGTGGTGGTCGAGGGCTCTTATGCGCTCAAGGCTCGGCTCTTGAAGTCCAAAATCGGCGATCACGACTAGGGGACGGCCATGCTGCACAAGATTGTCGATATTTCCCTGCGCTACAAGCTTCTGGTTCTGGTGGCGCTTGCTCTGATCGCCCTGCTCGGGGCGCGGGCCTGGCAGCGGCTGCCGCTGGATGCCTTCCCCGATGTGACGCCGGTACAGGTCAACATCTATACCGAATCGCCGGGACTGGCCGCCGAAGACGTGGAAAAGTTGGTCACCGTCCCCGTCGAATCTGTCCTGGCCGGACTGCCCAAGGTGGAGGAAATCCGTTCCACGTCACTGTTCGGCCTATCCTACGTCAGCGTCTATTTCAAGGACGACATGGACATCTACTTCGCCCGCCGCCTGGTGGGCGAGAAACTCGCCGAAGCCAAGTCGCGCATTCCAGAGGGCTATGGCGAGCCCGTCCTGGGGCCGAACGCCGCCGGCCTCGGACAGGTGTTCTGGTACACGCTGGAAGCGATGGACAGCAAGCTCTCCGGCATGGACCTGCGTAGCGCCCAGGACTGGGGGGTGCGCATGATCCTGCGCACCGCGCCGGGCGTGGACGACGTGCTCTCCTGGGGCGGCGACGAAAAACAGTTCCAGGTGCTGATCGACCCGCGCCGGTTGATCAAGTATGGCATCGGCTACAAGGAGGTGATGACCGCCATCGCCGCCAACAACCGGCAGGTCGGCGGGCAGTACATCAACCTCCAGCGCGAGCAGTACCTAGTGCGCGGCCTGGGGCTGGTGGCGAACACCGATGATATCGGTGGCATCCTGGTCACCCAGCGCGACGGCACTCCGATCTATGTGCGGGACGTGGCCGACATCCGCCCGGCCCCAGCTCTGCGTACCGGGGCCGTTACCAAGGACGGCAAGGAAGTCGTGCTTGGCATGGCGTTGGCGCGCACAGGCGAGAACGCTCAGCAGGTGGTCGAGGCCGTGCGGGAAAAAGTTGCCACCGCGCTCAAGACGCTGCCGGCCAACGTCAAGCTGGAGGTGGCCTACGACCGCACCGAACTGATCGGCAAGGCGATCTCCATGGCCAGCAGTGCCATGCTGGAAGGCGCCGCCCTGGTGGTCTTGGTGCTGTTCCTCTTCCTCGGCGAGGTGCGCTCGGCGCTGATCGTGGTGGTGGCCATTCCGGCCGCCTGGCTGGTCGCCTTTCTATTGATGGATCAGGCCGGCGCCAGTGCCAATCTGATGTCCCTGGGCGGCCTCATCATCGCGCTGGGCATGACCATAGACGGGCCGGTGGTGCTTGTGGAGAACGCCTTCCGGCTCCTGTCCCACCATGCCGGCAAGCCAGTCGACCGGACGGCGGTGGTGCTGGAAGCGGCCAGGGAGGTCATGAATCCGGTCGCTTTCGGTGTCGTGATCATCATCGTCGTGTTCCTGCCCCTGTTCGCCCTGACCGGTATCGAGGGCAAGCTGTTCAAACCCCTGGCGATCAACATGACCTTCGCCATGGTCGGTTCCCTGATCCTCACTGTCACGCTGATGCCGGTGCTCGCCGCCCTGGCGCTGCGCCCGAAGAAAGAAGAAGACCCATGGCTGGTGCGCCAGTTGAAGCCGCGCTTCGAGTCGCTGTTGCTGTGGACGCTGACCCACAAGAAACGGGTCATGGTGGCCACCGGTGTTTTGTTCGTCGCGTCGCTCGCGCTCTTCCCCTTTCTCGGCAAGGAGTTCATGCCCACCCTGGAGGAGCAGGGCATCATTTTCCGGGTGACCAGCATTCCCTCCACATCTTTGGAGGAATCCATCGCTGTGTCCCAGCGCATTGATACGGCCCTGAAAACCTTTCCACAGGTCAGGCACTCGCTGGCCATGATCGGGCGTGCCGAGAAAGGCGAAACGGCGGACGTGAACTACATGGAAATCCTGGTGGACCTCAAGCCCCGCGACATCTGGCCGAAAAAAATGTCCTACCGGGAACTGTCCGCGAGGCTTCAAGAGCGTCTGGAAAAGGAAGTGCCCACGGCGGTCTTGGCGGCGACCCAGCCGATCCAGATGCGGGTCGAGGAACTCATCTCCGGGGTACGGGCGACGCTGGCCCTAAAGCTGTACGGCGAAGATCTGGCGACCCTCGACCGCCTGGCGGCCGCGGCCAAGGAGATCGTCGAGAAGGTGCCCGGCGCCAGCGACCTGGCTCTGGAGGCCAACCAGGGCAAGCCCCAGATGGTGATCAAGGTGAACCGCCCGGAAGCGGCGCGCTTCGGCATCAATGCGGATGACGTGCTTGACGTGGTTCAGGCCGGCATCGGTGGCAAGGCCGTCAGCACCCTGATCGACGGCGTGCGCCGCTACGACATCCAGGTCTGGCTGCCACCCGAGTTCCGAGACAGCGTCGAGGCGGTGAACGCCATTCCTATCCGTGCCGCCGGCGGTGCTCTGGTGCCCTTGTCGCGGGTCGCCACAGTGGAATTGACGGAGGGCTATTCCTTCGTGCGCCGCGAGCAACTGCAGCGCTACGCGGTGCTGCAACTGGATGTGAAGGGGCGCGACGTGGACGGTTTCGTCCGGGAAGCTGACGCGCGGATCAAGGCGCAGTTGAAATTGCCCAGCGGCTACTGGACGGAATGGGGCGGTGCCTTCGAGAACCAGCAGCGCGCCATGGCCAAGCTGGCGGTGATCGTGCCGCTGACCATCGGATTGATTTTCATCTTGCTATACACCGCCTTCAACTCGGTGCGTTACGCAACGCTCATCATCGCTAACGTCCCTTTTGCCGCCATCGGCGGCATCCTCTCCCTGTTCGTGAGCGGCCAATATCTGTCGGTGCCGGCGGCTGTGGGTTTCATCGCCGTCTTCGGCGTCGCCATGCTGAACGGTATCGTACTGGTGTCTTTCCTCAATGGCCTGCGAGCGCAGGGCATGGGTATTCGGGAAACCGTGGTGCAGGGCGCGGTGCTACGGCTGCGGCCAGTGCTAATGACAGCGCTGGTGGAGATCCTCGGGCTGATCCCCTTTCTGCTTGCCACCGGGGTGGGCTCGGAAGTGCTGCGCCCGCTGGCCACTGTCGTGGTTGGTGGGCTCCTCTCGTCCACCGCGCTGACCCTCTTCATTCTGCCACTGGTCTACGAGTGGATGGAGCAACGCCGGCAAACCCGTACCTCAGTCGAGTCGTAGGTCGAATCAAACTACTGCCCATTTTTCAAATTGTTTCCCTAGTCTGCAAAGGAGATTCGCATGAAGAAAATCGCAATCACTACCGTCGTTTTAGCTTCGATGCTGTCCGCCAACACGGCGGTGGCGCAGCAGAAGATGGATGACATGAAAGACATGGACATGGGAAAACCGTCTACTCCAAGCATGCAGACCCACAACGCGGTCGGCGTCGTCAAGGCGCTCGATGCCAAAGCCGGCACCGTAACTTTTGCCCACGAGCCTGTGAAGAGCCTCAACTGGCCAGCGATGAACATGACCTTCAGCGTCAAGGACAATATGCTGTTCGACAAGCTTACCGAGGGCAAGAAGGTAAAGTTCGATTTCGTCCAGGAGGGAAAAGCCTACGTCGTAACTGGCGTAAAGTAAGCAGCAGGCCGGCGGGGGAAGCGCCTCGCCGGCCTGTTTCTTCCGGCGCTGGACGACGAGAGCCGTGAAGTGTCGTATCCGTCCGGCCACATCAACCCCGTCTGACCTGGCCTCGATGCGTCCCGGGGATGTGATCGGACCTTATCGCGACGGTTGGGGTGCTGCCTTCTGTCAAGACAACGATGTGGCGCTCTTTAGTTCTTTCATTTTGTTCTAGACGCTAGGAAAAGGAGATCGTGTCGATGAAACCGCTACCGATACTATGGCAGAGACTTGTGAGCTCCGAGGGCAAGACGTGTGATCGCTGCAATGCCACCTATCAAGAGATGCAGCGCGCAGTCGAAAAGCTCAAACAGTCCCTTCGGCCATTGGGCATTGAGCCAAGTCTTGAGATAAGGGAACTGGATGAGAGGTCGTTCAAGGCCAACCCATCGGAATCTAACCGCATTTGGATTGCGGGGAGACCAATGGAGGAGTGGCTCGATGCAAGCGTCGGAAGTAGCCCCTGTTGCTCCGTCTGTGGGACGTCAGAGTGTCGAACGGTCGAGGTAGAGGGAGCTATCTTTGAAGTCATCCCCGAGAAACTCTTCCTCAAAGCGGCTTTGATAGCTTCCTCTCAGTCGTTAGGCGCTGGGAGCGAGGAGGAAGTTTGATCGCCAGTGTTCCGCTCACACAAGAGCATTGGAGTCCTTTTGCCGAAGGGGAACTGGTGGCCGTGTCGGCGGGGAGACTGCCCGCCTTAAAGAGCATCGACGCCGTGGCCGGCTTCGAGGACTTGGTCAATCCGCGCGGCTTCATCCTGATCGACCAGCACCACCGTAACCCGAAATACAAGAACATCTACTGGTCGGCGTCTGCGTTGCCATTCTTCCGGTCGAGGCAACGCCGGTGCCGACCGGCGCGCGTAAGTTCCTTGGTTGCCAGGAGAACTGGAGGAGATATGAAGTCTGCCCTTACCAATTTAACCGATGTCCCTTCTCGGTTTCTCGATGTCGCTGATCGTCTTCGCTATGCAGGTAATCACTCGTCGTGGTGAGTGATTCGTGCCCAAGGTTGTCACGAACATGACGCAAGTCGGCCATACCGTCCGCCATTCTCGAACCTGCGGTGTGTCGCAACCAGTGCGCAGATGCTTGTCGCAGCAGGTTGGCCCGAGAGGCAAACTCGTCGCCCTTGCCATCTAGGCGTTCTGCCGCCTTCTCGAACACCGTTTTCACGATCAGATGCACGGCGCTGCGGGTCATGGGCTTGGATCGACCAGCGATCGTCAAGAGCAAGGGTGTCGTTTCCCCCGGCAAGGGGAAGGGCGCCAAACCATTCTCATGGCGATACCGCGCCAGCTCAACCATCAATTCATTGGTCGCGGGCACCAGGCGGGGTTTTTCTCCTTTGCCGGTAATCTCCAGCCACCATCGCTCTTCACCGTCCTTGTCGCGCCGAGAGAAGAACTCGCCCATCGTGTTCTCGACCACCTCGGAGATGCGTAGCCCGCATAGGTAGAGCAAAGAGAACAACCAGCGTACTCGGAAGTAATGGGCCCGTTCCCGATCCGATTCCCGGGGCATCACATCTATCGTGGCTTTGACTTCCTGCCAGAGATCTTCGTCAAGAAAGCGCTTGATCCGCGGTTTGGCTTTCCGTGAGCGTTGGCGCGATAGCGCCAGGGGGTTGCCAGCCAAGTACCCGGCATTGACCAGCCAGGAGAACAAAGCATTGAGAATAACCATCGCCTGACGCTGGCTGGTAGGCGACAGTGGGCCGGCAAAGGGCCGCCATTCTGGGGCCGCTCGCGATGCCTTCCGGCCGCGGGGCATGATCCACCGCTCGGCCGGTTGCGGATTGGCCAGGAATCGCTGATAGACCAGCAGATCCTCGTGGGTCAAGGACGACAAAGACTTTCGGAGTTCCACGACGGACCACAGCAATAGCCGCTCGGCTTCTTTACGGTAGTTTTCGAAGGTGGTTTTCGTGTCGACGAAGCGGGCCAGCCATGCCTGAATGGCCTCCAAGTCGTTGGCCGCCGCAATTTGAGGACGGTTGCCAACCGCGCGGTTGGCGCCCGCATGGCCATCGAACTCCGCAAAGAGCTGCACTCGATCGAGCGGGGCGACCGTGGGCAGGAGGACGGGTTCAGCTGCCGCCAACGGGCTCATTTGGCACTCCTGTTTTTGCCGTATGGGCATTTTCGTTATTATTTGACACTATACAACTAATGTCAAATAATTGGTTATTGAACTCAGTAATATTATGTGATACGTTGTATTACCAATCTACAAAGCAAGGAAATCAACCGCCATGGAACGCGAATTCGCCGGGGTCGAGCAGCAAATCCATGCAGAAATCGAGCAGCTGCGGAGCCGATTTTCGGAGACACAGGCGCTGTACCGCGAGGTCTGCGTGCTGCTTTTTTTCCGCTACGGCATCACACCCACGGCCAACAAACTGTACCAGCTGGTCCGCAAGGGGAGCATGTCGGCGCCGGCAGAAGCATTGGGTAAGTTCTGGAGCGACCTCCGCGAGAAGAGCCGGGTTCGGATCGAGCATCCAGATCTGCCAGAGGATCTAAAAACGGCCGCAGGGGAACTGACAGCCACGCTTTGGACCAAGGCTCAATCGCTTGCGCACGAGTCGCTGGCCACCCTACGAAGCGAGGCCCAGGCTCAAGTGGCTGAAGCGAAAGCCGCCGAAAGCGCAGCCCAAAGCAGGCTGGAGGGTACCGTTGCCGAGATGGCTGGTGTTCGGCACTCGCTGGATCAGGCCACGGAAAAAATTCAGGGATTTGAGCGTAGCCTGGCCACAGAAGCGGCGCTCCGGACCTCGCTCGACGAGCAACTCCGCTTGGCCAGGGAGGACAACGTGTCCCTACAACGCGCCAATGACGAGGCGCGCAGGGAGTTTTCTATCGAACTAGACAAGCTTCGAGTCCTGGGACAGCAGGCGGAGGAACGCTTGCGGGGGGCGGAGGAGCGATCGTTGCTGGAGATCGATCGGGAACGCCAGGTGGCGGTAAAGCTTCAGAAGGAATTGGATTCAGTGCGTAACGCCGCTGGCCAGGCGGCCGATCGCCATCGTGGAGAATTGGTGGCACTTCAGGAGCAGATCGGGACTCTGCGGCAGCAAGTCGGCGTTCTGGAAGGCAACCTGCAGGCGGTGAAGGTCGCTAAGAACGAGCTTGCCGCGGAACTCGATGAGGTGCGGCGGACTGCGTCCGATGCAAACGCCCAGGCGAGTACGTGGCGGGCTGAGGCTGATCAGTGGAAAGAGCGGACAGAGAAAGCCGAGAAGGCGTTGGCGGAACGCGAACGTTCGCCGAAACCGAAGACTCGCCGAGCAAAGGCTGTTGTCCGGTCGGATGGATAAAGCATTAGAACCAACATGATGGTCTCATACGACAGTTATTGCGTTAACTCAATATGTTACATTCCAAATGTCCTAATTTTCGCTTCATCCCGGCGATACCCCTGGATCGTGGCCATGCGGCGAATGAACATCTCGGCCAGGTGGTCTCGGGTTCTGACTCGCATCTGATAAATCAGCGCCAGCATCAGCGTGTAGCGCTTTGCTACGGTGCATTCCTTCAGTTCAGATACATCGAAGGCCATGGCTTGCGAAGAAAAGTGCCGAATCTTGGTTTCACGAATGTTCTTGAATACCGAGTTCAGATCCCCGAACGACTCTAGCCAGGTCAAATGGTCGATTAACACCTCCAGATGCTTGCGCGTAGGCTTCTTCGGCGTCTGTTTTAAGGTATTGAAATCGCTTTGGCGGCGCCCAAAGTCGGTGTCTAGCAGCCGGTCGAGTGTTTCCTTCAGGCTTGGGGATACGCGCCTCAGGACTAATTTGAAAAGTGATTCCTGCACCGTAGCATGAGCTTGCTCGGCTAGAGTATCCAACGTGGAGAAGGCAGGTAGCTCAATGCGACGCAGGGCGAGTTCATCGATCAGCGCATTGATGATGTCTACACGTTGGTCAAGTATCTCCGCGGCTTCTTGGGCAATACGATCCGCTGTTTCCCGAGCATCAGCACCGTAAAAGGGGCTCACGCCGAGATAGCTCCTTATCGCTGTTGTGTGACGGTAATAAGTACGGGTATTCGAGTAGGCGATTTTTACGCGGTCCCCAAAATTAAAGCACTGTCGGACATTTTTGATGACTTCCTCTGGAATCTCAGACAGTTCTGGGAAGTAATAGAGCTGTTGAAAGACTTTCAGCAGGACGGCCAGACCCAACCGGTGGGAAGGCGATTGGGCGATCGCTTCTACCCAGGTTTTTTCTTCCTCGGAAAAGGTGTAAGCCTGACTAAGCTCTTTATCCGAAATTGCCCGTGGAAATTTTGGATAAGCTGTCCTTTCGAGAGACGCCATAGCTAGCCACCCTTAGACGGTTAACGTGGAATCCGCAGCTTATCCTAATATGCTGGTGTGATGGAGTAGGCACATCGAGAGGCATTAAAACGCACATTTAAACAATACGATATGGAGAACATGTCCTAATTTTTGCTTCATCCCGGCATGACCCCTGGTGGAGCCGCTGTTCGGCGCGCACCGCGCCTAGAAAAGCTGCTCGTTCAGGATACGGTAGAGGTACTGGCCGTAGCCGTTGTTCTTCATGCGCGCGGCCAGCGCTTCC